>NZ_JBHUIY010000011.1:0-105829 GCF_042683125.1 Phaeospirillum tilakii | reverse complement strand
TTAGCTGAGATGCGCTTGACTTTGGTCGGTCCGTGAACCGGACCGGCGCCGCCTGCGCATCCCTTCCTGTCTCTTCACTTGTCAAACAGCAGGAGGACGTTTCCGTCTTCCGTCCCGCTCGGAGGCGGGGCCCGCCGCAGCGGGAGGCCGGTTTCTACTCGGCCCGGCCGGCCGTGTCAATCTCTTTTTTTTCGCCGCCGCCGGAAAGTCCGGAGCGGCAAGGGCGCCGTTTCTACTTCAGCGCCGAACCCCGTGTCAACCGCTTTTTTACGCCGCCGGTGCGACCCGGTGGCAGCGGCCTTCTTCGAGGCCCCCGTCGCTTCGGAACCACTCGGTCCGTCGCGGCGAGGGGCGCTTTCTAGGCCTCCCAGCCGCCCCCGTCAACCGCTTTTTACAAAAAAATGAAAACCGCCCTCCCCCGCCGTTGCGGTCATTGGGGCGGTATCGCGCGCGCGGGCATGCACGCCGGCACGGGGGCGCTTTCCGGATAAAACGGCGGCAGTCACAATGACAATTCGTCACGGATGTAAATGCATTAATAACCAACGTTAAACATGCATTTTTCATCTTGTTTTCGATTGAAAGGATACAGAAATGTGACGATAACGACAGACAACGGCTTTCAGAAGGAGTGCTGCCATGGCTTTTGCGAACGAACGGCGGGCGTTTCCTCGCTTTCGCGGCGACCGGTTCCTGGCTGTGGTGGGCGAGGAAACCGTCGATGTGCTCAACATCTCGGTGGCCGGGGTCCGCATTGCCCGCCCGGGGGGCTGGGCGACCACCAAGGGAATCGATTTCCTGCTGATCCACACCAACGAGGACGAGGGCGCCGCCCAACAGATCCCGGTGCGGGGCCGGGTGGTCGGGACCGCGGACGACCATCTGCGGATCTCGTTCGGGGCGGTGTCGTCCGATCTGGCCCAGGCGATCGACTGTTTCATGGGGGATTACCGGCACCATTCGGCCTCGGACTACGCCTACCGTCCGTTCTGATCGCGGCCGGGGCGCGTTTTCCCCTCCCCGCCCCCGGCTTTCCCTGATACCTCTGGCCGACGGCACCCGTTACCCTGGGCGGGCGCCGTGGCCCCGGCCTGACCGGGCCTGATCCGGCCTTCTCCAGCCAAGAGGTATCGATGACCCGTTCCCTGTGTGCCGCTCTCGTCGCCCTGGCCAGCCTTGCCGCTCTGCCGGCGGCGGCCGAGGAAGTCGGCTGCGTCTCGACCACCTTCAAGATGATCGGGCCGAACAACAAGATCTGTATCGATTCCTTCCGCGACCCCAAGGTCGAGGGGGTGGTCTGCCATGTCAGCCGGGCCAAGACCGGCGGGGTCAAGGGCGCGGTCGGTCTGGCCGAGGACACCTCCGACGCCTCGATCGCCTGCCGTCAGGTCGGGCCGATCCGCATTCAGGGCGAGTTGAAGGACGGCGAGGACGTGTTCCGCGAAAGCCGCTCCTGGCTGTTCAAGAAGCTCCAGGTGGTCCGCTTCTACGACAAGCCCAACAACACCCTGGTCTATCTCAGCTATTCCGACAAGGTGATCGACGGCTCGCCGAAGAACTCGATCTCGACCGTGCCGATCATGCCCTGGAGTGGTCAGTAACCCCGGCCCAGCGGCGCCGCCCTCAGCGCGGCGCCGCGTCGCTCAGGCGGTCGATCCGGCGCAGGGCGGGGAACAGCACGCCCCACAGCGCCACCACCGCCAGGGTGCCGATTCCGCCCAGCAGCGCCGCCGGCACCACCCCGAGCCAGGCGGCGGTGGCGCCGGATTCGAACTCGCCCAACTGGTTGGTGGCGCCGATGAACAGGAAGCTGACCGCGCTGACCCGGCCGCGCATCGCGTCGGGCGTGCCGATCTGCACCAGGGTCTGGCGCACCACCATGCTGACCATGTCGCAGCCGCCCAGCACCACCAGCGCCGCCAGCGACAGCGCCATCGAGCGCGACAGGGCGAAGACGATGGTGGCGAGGCCGAACCCGGCGACGCAGGCCAGCATCACCGCCCCGGCGTGGCGGCCGAGCGGGCGGCGGGCGAGACGGAAGCCGACCAGCGCCGCCCCCACCGCCGGGGCGCAGCGCAGCAGGCCGAGCCCGACCGGCCCGACCATCAGGATGTCGCGGGCATAGATCGGCAGCAGCGCGGTGGCGCCGCCCAGCAGCACCGCGAACAGATCGAGCGAGATCGCCCCCAGCAACACCGGATGAGCGCGCAGATAGCGCAGCCCGGCCAGCACGCCGTCATCGCCGCCGTCCCGGGCGACGGGGGCGTTGGCCGGCGACAGGCCGAGCGCCAGCGCCGCCGAGCCGACCGCCACCAGCGCGGCGAGGGCGAACGGCGCCAGCGGATCGGCGGCATAGAGCACCCCGCCCGCCGCCGGACCGAAGATGGTGGCGAACTGGGCCATCGAGCTGCCAAGCGCCACCACCCGCTGGAAGATCCCGCGCGGCACCAGATTGGGCAGCAGCGACGACAGCGCCGGCAGGATGAAGGCACGGGCGCCGCCCAGCACCGCCATCAGCGCGAACAGCGGGGCAAGGCCGAGATCGGGGCGGGTGACCAGCCAGACCAGACCGAGGCTGGCCAGCGCCTGGGTCCACAGCCCGAGCGCCACCACCCGGCGGCGGTCGAAACGGTCGGCCACCAGCCCGATCAGCGGGAACAGCAGCACCCCGGGCAGGAACTGCACCAGCCCGACCATGCCGAGGTCCCAGGCATCGCCGGTCAGGTCGTAGACGTGCCAGCCGACCGCCACCGCCTGGAGCTGGGTGGCCAGGGCCATTCCGGCGCGGATCCCGGCAAAGGCCCGCACGTCGCGGGAGGTCCGCAGCAGGTCGAACATCGATGGTTCTCCGCGTCTGCCGTGAGGTTAAGCGGGCTCCCGCCCGCACCCGGCCGGGGCGATGCCCCGGACCCCCTTCTTTTTCAGCGCCGGGGGATCGCCAGCAATAGCGCCACCCCGGCCAGCAGCGCCAGGGCGATCAGGTCGAGCGCGACTTGCGGCGAGTCGGAGAACCGGCGCGCCCAGATCGGCAGGTTGGGGCCGACATAGCCACCGAGATTGCCGATCGAATTGATGATGCCGATCCCGGCGGCGGCGGCGGTGCCGCCGAGGAAGGCGGCAGGGATCGGCCAGAACAGCGGCATCGCGCCGATGGTGCCGAGGGTGCCGAGCGACAGGAACAGGATCGCCAGCACCGGCTGGTCGGCGCACAGGCCGCTCAGCACCAGCCCGAGCGCGCCCAGCCCCATGGTGAAGGCGTAATGCCAGCGCCGCTCGCCGGTGCGGTCGGAATGGCGGCAGATCAACAGCATCCCCAGCACCGCCACGCCATAAGGCAGGGCCGAGACCAGCCCGATCTGGAGATAGCCGCTGACGCCAAGCGCCTTGATGGTGGTCGGCAGCCAGAAGGCGATGCCGTACAGCCCCAGGGTCAGGGTGAAATAGACCGCGCAGAGGGCATAGACCTTGCCGCATTTGAAGGCGTCGCTCAGCCGGGTCGCGGGCTTGTCCCGCTCCTCGGCGGCGATCCGCCCCGCCAGCAGCGCCCGTTCGGCCGGGCTCAACCAGCGGGCCTCGGCGATCGAGCTGTCGAGATAGAACAGCACCCAGATCCCGACCGCGACCGAGGGCAGACCTTCGAGCAGGAACAGCCATTGCCAGCCGGCCAAGCCCCCGAGGCCGGAGCACAGATCCATGATCAGCCCGGACAGCGGATTGCCGATCACCCCGGCCAGCGCCACCGCCGAGACGAACCAGGACAGCCGGGTCGCCCGCCGCTCGGACGGATACCACAGGGTCAGATAATAGATCACCCCGGGAAAGAACCCGGCCTCGGTCAGCCCGAGGATGAAGCGCATCGCGTAGAACTCGGCCTCGTTGGTGACGAACAGGGTGGCGGCGGATACCAGCCCCCAACTGACCATGATCCGGGCGATCCAGCGCCGGGCCCCGAACCGGCGCAGCAGCAGGTTGCTGGGCACCTCGAAACAGAAATAGCCGAGAAAGAAGATCCCCGCCCCGAGCGCGAAGGCGGCATCGCCGAGGGCCAGATCCTGGGCCATCTGCAATTTGGCGAAACCGATATTGACCCGGTCGAGATAGGCCAGGATGTAGCAGAGAAACAGAAACGGAATGATCCGCCGATCGACCTTGGCATAGGTCGCGGCCACCTCCGGCGCGTCCATCGCTCCCCTCCCCTTCGCGACGGGTTCCAAGGGCCTCCGGCCCTTGGCGGGTGTGGGCAGAGCCCACGGAAAAGGGGGCGCCGCAAAGCGACGCCCCCTCCCCTTCTTCACATCGTCCCGGCTGGACCTCAGTCCACCAGCGCCGCCTGGGCGGCGGCGAGGCGGGCGATCGGCACGCGGTAGGGCGAGCACGAGACGTAATCGAGCCCGGCCTTCTGGCAGAAGGCGATCGAGGCGGGATCGCCGCCATGCTCGCCGCAGATGCCGAGCTTGAGCCCGGGCCGGGTGGCCCGGCCGCGCTCGGCGGCGATGCGGATCAGCTCGCCGACGCCGGCCTGATCGAGGCTGGCGAAGGGATCGCGCTCATAGATGCCGCGCGCCCGGTAGACGCCGATGAACGGCCCGCTATCGTCGCGGCTCATGCCGAAGGTGGTCTGGGTCAGGTCGTTGGTGCCGAACGAGAAGAACGCGGCGGTCTCGGCGATCTCGCCGGCGAGCAGGGCGGCGCGCGGCAGTTCGATCATGGTGCCGACGGTGTAATGGACCGCGTAATTCTGCTCGGCGAACACCGCCTGGGCTTCCTTGTCGATCGCCGCCTTCAGCAGGTCGAGTTCCTTGCGGGCGCCGACCAGCGGGATCATCACCTCGGGCACCACGCTGCGGCCGGTCTCGCGCGAGACGTGGACCGCCGCCTCGAAGATCGCCCGGGCCTGCATCTCGTAGATCTCGGGGTAGGTGATGCCGAGACGGCAACCGCGATGGCCGAGCATCGGGTTGGCCTCGTGCAGCGCCGCGTTGCGCGACCGCACCAGCTCGGGCTCGACCCCGGCCTCGCGGGCCACCTCGGCGATTTCCGCCTCGGTGTGGGGCAGGAACTCGTGCAGCGGCGGATCGAGCAGGCGGATGGTCACCGGCAGGCCGCGCATGATCTCGAACAGCTCGATGAAATCCTGGCGCTGGAACGGCAGCAGCTTGGCCAAGGCGGCGCGGCGGCCTTCCTCATTGTCGGCCAGGATCATCTCGCGCATCGCGATGATGCGCTTGGGATCGAAGAACATGTGCTCGGTGCGGCACAGGCCGATGCCCTCGGCGCCGAACTTGCGGGCGGTGGCGGCGTCGAGCGGGGTCTCGGCGTTGGCGCGGACCTTGAGGGTGCGGATGGTGTCGACCCACTCCATCAGGGTGGCGAAATCGCCGGTCATTTCCGGCTGGATGGTCGGCACCGCGCCGAGGAACACCTCGCCGGTCGAACCGTCGAGGGTGATGACGTCGCCCTCGCGGATTTCCTTGCCGGCGACGCGCATGATCTTGGCGGCGGTATCGATGCGGATGTCACCGGCCCCGGCGACGCAGGGGGTGCCCATGCCGCGCGCCACCACCGCGGCGTGGCTGGTCATGCCGCCGCGGGTGGTGAGGATGCCTTCCGAGACATGCATGCCGCCGATATCCTCGGGCGAGGTCTCGACGCGGACCAGGATCACCTTTTCCTTCTTGTCGTTGACCCAGGCCTCGGCCTCCTCGGCGGTGAACACCACCTTGCCGGCGGCGGCGCCGGGCGAGGCCGGCAGCGCGCGGGTCAGCAGGGTGCGCGGCGCCTTGGGATCGAGGGTCGGGTGGAGCAGCTGGTCGAGCGACACCGGATCGATGCGGCGGATCGCCTCCTTGCGGGTGATCAGCCCCTCGCGCGCCATGTCGACAGCGATCTTCAGCGCCGCCTTGGTGGTGCGCTTGCCGGTGCGGGTCTGGAGCATCCACAGCCGGCCCTGCTGGACGGTGAATTCCATGTCCTGCATGTCGCGGTAATGGGCTTCGAGCTTGTGGCGGATCGCGTTCAGCTCCTTGAACACCTCCGGCTGACATTCCTCCATCGCCGGCAGGGTCGAGCGCTGGGCTTCCTTGCCGAGGATGGTGATCTGCTGCGGGGTGCGGATGCCGGCGACGACGTCCTCGCCCTGGGCGTTGACCAGGAACTCGCCGTAGAACTCGTTGTCGCCGGTCGAGGGATTGCGGGTGAAGCAGACGCCGGTCGAGCAATCATTGCCCATGTTGCCGAACACCATCGCCTGGACGTTGACGGCGGTGCCCCAGCTTTCCGGGATGTCGTTGAGCTGACGGTAACGGATCGCGCGCTGGTTCATCCACGAGCCGAACACCGCGCCGATCGCGCCCCACAGCTGCTCGTGCACGTCCTGGGGGAACGGCTTGCCGAGCAGGTCGGCGACCTTGTCCTTGTAGCGGGCGATGACCTTCTTCCAGTCCTCGGCGTCAAGCTCGGTGTCCTGGGTGACGCCCTTGTCTTCCTTGGCCTCGTCGAGGATCTCCTCGAAATTGTGGTGGTCGATCTCGAGCACCACGTCCGAGTACATCTGGATGAAGCGACGGTAGCTGTCATAGGCGAAGCGGGCGTCGTTGGCGCGCCGGGCCAGCCCCTCGACCGACTGGTCGTTGAGGCCGAGATTGAGGATGGTGTCCATCATCCCCGGCATCGAGGCGCGGGCGCCCGAGCGCACCGACACCAGCAGCGGATCCTCGACCGAACCGAAGCGGCGGCCGAGGGTCTCCTCGATCTTGGCCAGCGCCGCCATCACCTCGTCGCGGAGGGTGTCGGGGTAGGTCTCGCCGTTCTGATAGTAATAGGTGCAGACTTCCGTGCTGATGGTGAATCCGGGGGGCACCGGGATGCCCAGATTGCTCATTTCGGCGAGGTTGGCCCCCTTGCCGCCGAGCAGGTTCTTCATGTCGGCCCGCCCTTCGGCCCTGCCGCCGCCAAAACCGTAGACCCACTTCGTCATGGTCGCTCCCACGCCCTTCAGTTCAGACGAAAACCATCCCCCCCGCCCGGAATGGACGGAAGTTTGAGCCGTGATCATGCTCTTTTGCAAAAGAAATGACCAGCGATGAGTGTAGCCACCGCCGCCACAATGGGCACGGACGCGCCGACCGGAGGGAGCCCGCCGGGCCGGCGGATCGCCCGGCCCGGCGGGGAAAAGCGGGCCTTAGGCCGGAACCTGGGCGAGGCGGCGGCGGGCCTCGGCCAGCTTGGCATAGAGCTGATGGCAGTGGGCCGCGACCTCGGGAATGCGTTCCCAGCCGATCGGCAGTTCCTCGGACAGATCGTGCAGATCCATCTTGGCCTGGGTGGCCTGGCTGGACAAGACGCGGATTTCGGCCTTCAGGGTTTCGATCTCACTCATGGGCGACGACCTCGACGGTGGCGAACGGGGTGGGAATGGCTTCCCTGCCCCAGATATGGGCGCATAACGCCGCCAGCACAAGAATGCGGCAGACGATCGTTCCGCGCCATCGGCGCTGGACGGCGGCGGCCGGTTCGTATAAAGACATGTTTATATGTTTCTGCATGGGGAGAGGCGGTGGAAACGCTGTTGACCGGTTTGCGTGCCGCCGCCGAGCCGACCCGGCTGCGCCTGCTGCATCTGCTGGCGGAAGGCGACCTGACCGTCACCGAACTGACCCGGATTCTCGGCCAGAGCCAGCCGCGGGTGTCGCGCCACCTCAAGCTGCTGTGCGAGGCCGGGCTGGCCGACCGCTTCCCCGAGGGGGCCTGGGTGTTCCACCGCCTCGCCGCCCAGGGCCCGGGCGCGGCGCTGGCCCGCGCCCTGCTCGGCCTGCTGCCGCCGGGCGATCCCACCCTGCTGCTCGACCGCGAACGGCTCGACGCGGTGCGGGCCGACCGCGCCGAGAAGGCCCAGCGTTATTTCAGCGCCAACGCCGCCCGCTGGGACCGGATCCGCTCGCTCCAGATCGACGAGGCCGAGGTCGAGGCCGCCCTGCTCGCGGTCTTCGCCGATCGCGCCCCCGCCACCCTGGTCGATCTCGGCACCGGCACCGGCCGGCTGCTGGAACTGTTCGGCCCCCGGGTCGAACACGCCATCGGCTTCGACCTGTCGCGCGAGATGCTGGCGGTGGCCCGCGCCAATCTCGACCGCGCCGGGCTCAGCCACTGCACCGTGCGCCAGGGCGACATCACCCGGCTGCCGCTGGCCGAGGCCGCCGCCGACGCGGTGACGATCCATCAGGTGCTGCATTTCGCCGCCGAGCCGGCCCGGGTGGTGGCCGAGGCGGCGCGGATCCTCGCCCCGGGCGGGCTGGTGGCGATCGTCGATTTCGCCCCGCACGACCAGGAAATCCTGCGCGACCGCCACGCCCACCGCCGCCTCGGCTTCGCCGATGGCGAGGTCGCGGCCTGGCTGGAGAGCGCCGGCCTGACCCCCGGCCCGATCACCCGCCTGCCGGGCGGCCCGCTGACGGTGGTGGTGTGGACCGCCACCCGCCCGGCCGCCCCGCCCCTTTCCGCCCCTCGCGATCAACAGGAGTTTGCGCGTGAGCCCCGTCCCGTCTCTTGAACTGCCGATCGCCGCCGCGGTGCGCCGCCCGGTCCGCGTCTCGTTCGAATTCTTCCCGCCCAAGACCGACAAGATGGAGGAGGCGCTGTGGGAGGCGGTGCGGCGGCTGGAACCGCTGGCGCCGGATTTCGTCTCGGTGACCTATGGCGCCGGCGGCGGCACCCGCGACCGCACCCACGAGATCGTCAGCCGGATCGCCCGCGACACCGCGTTGCGCCCGGCCGCCCATCTGACCTGCGCCGGCCATTCGCGCGGCGAGATCGACGACATCGCCCGGCGCTACTGGGACGAGGGGATCCGCCACATCGTCGCCCTGCGCGGCGACAGCCCGGACCGCGGCACCTATGTGCCCCATCCGCAGGGCTATGCCTACGCGGTCGATCTGGTCGAGGGCCTGAAGCGGATCGCCGATTTCGAGATCTCGGTCGCGGCCTATCCCGAGACCCATCCCGATGCCCCCTCGGCAGCGTTCGACATCGACAATCTCAAGCGCAAGCTCGACGCCGGCGCCACCCGGGCGATCAGCCAGTATTTCTTCGACCCGGCGCTGTTCCTCGCCTTCCGCGACCGCTGCGCCGCCGCCGGCATCACCGCGCCGATCCTGCCGGGCATCCTGCCGGTGACCAATTTCGCCCAGGTCAAACGCTTCTCCGACGCCTGCGGCACCTCGGTGCCGGGCTGGATGGCCGACCTGTTCGAGGGACTCGACGACGACCCGGAAACCCGCCGCCTCGTCGCCGCCACCGTCGCCGCCCAGCAATGCCGCATCCTCTCCGCCAACGGGATCGAGGATTTCCACTTCTACACCCTCAACCGCGCCGATCTGGTCTACGCGATCTGCCACATCCTGGGGGTGCGGCCCAAGAGCGCCTGACGGCGCTTGGGTGGGCGCCGCCCACACCCGCCAAGGGCCGAAAGGCCCTTGGAACCCTTGAGGAATCCGGGCTATCCTGCTGCGCGGAACCAGAGGGAGCGGGCGCGGGTGAGAGTGGGAGCAAGCTTGGCCGTCCTGGCGGTCGCGACGGCGCTGTCGGGCTGTGTCCGAACCTATTGGGTCAAGCCCGGCGCCACCCCCTCCGAGTGGGAACAGGTCAAGGCCGCCTGTCTGCTCGAAGCCTCGCGTCAGGTGCCGGTCGCCCTGACCTACCGTCTGCAACCCGGCAGTTCCTACAGCTCGACCAATTGCGACAAGAAGGGCCGCTCCTGTAGCACCTATGAACGGGTCACCCCGCCGACCTGGCAGCAGGAGGACACCAATGCGCCGCTGCGCGAGCAGGTGACGCGCGGCTGTTTCGCCCGCAACGGCTGGGTCGAGATGACGGAATAGACCGAAGCAGGTCCAGGAGCCGCTGGCTGCCTTCCGGGTGCGGGCAGAGCCCGCGTTATTTTTGTTCCCGGATCACCTCAAGAAACGCCTGCCCGAAGCGGGCCAGCTTGCGCTCGCCGACGCCGTGGATCTCGCCCAGCGCGGCGAGGCTGGCCGGGCGATGGGCGGCCATCTCGATCAGGGTGCGATCGGGGAACACCACATAGGCCGGCACCTTCTCCTCGGCGGCGAGGCGGGAGCGCAGCGCCTTCAAGGCGGCGAGCAGGGTCGGATCGGCGTTGGCGGCGGCGGCCGGCGGCGGCGCGGCGGCGCGCTTGCGGCCGGTCTGCGGGGTCAGCGCGGTGGCGCGCAGTTCGACCCGGGCGCGGCCGTGCAGCACCTCGCGCCCGACCGGGGTCAGCGACCAGCGGCCCCATTCGACCATGTCGGGCACGATCAGCCCGGCGGCGTAGATCTGGCGGACGATCGAGCGCCATTGCTCGCGGGTGCGGTCGGCGCCGACGCCGAAGGTCGGCAGGCTTTGGTGGTTCCACTGCCGCACCGCGTCGGTTTCGGTGCCGACCAGGATGTTGACCAGATGCTCGGTGGCGAAACGCTGGCCGGTGCGCAGGATCGCCGACATCAGCTTCTGGGCATCGACGGTGCCGTCATAGACCGCGACTCCGGTCTGGCACAGATCGCAATGGCCGCAGGGCTCGGTCCGGGTCTCGCCGAAATAGGCCAGCAGGGTCTGGCGACGGCAGCGCGGCGCCTCGCACAGCGCCAGCAGGGCGTCGAGCCGGCGATGCTCGACCCGTTTCTGTTCGTCGGAGGCTTGGCTGCTCTCGATCTGGCCCCGGCGCAGGCGCAGATCGTCGAAACCGTAGAGGGTCAGGGTGTCGGCCGGCAGCCCGTCGCGGCCGGCGCGGCCGATCTCCTGGTAATAGGCCTCGATGCTCTTCGGCATGTCGGTATGGCCGACGAAGCGGACGTCGGGCTTGTCGATCCCCATCCCGAACGCGACGGTGGCGACCATCACCACCCCGTCCTCCTGAAGGAAGCGGTCCTGACGCTCGGAGCGGGTCGCCTGATCGAGCCCGGCATGGTAGGCCAGCGCGGCGACTCCGCGCGACACCAGCAGCTCGGCCACCTCCTCGGTGCGGGCGCGGGTGCCGCAATAGATCACCCCGCTGTCGCCCGCATGGGCGAGGACGAAATCGACCATCGGCTTGAGCCCGCCGCCCTTCGGCCGCATCGCCAGATGCAGGTTGGGGCGGTCGAACCCGGCGATGAACAGAGTCGGCGGGGCGGCGAACAGGCGCTGGGCGATGTCGGCGCGGGTGGCGGCGTCGGCGGTGGCGGTGAAGGCGACGATCTGCACCCCGTCGAGCTGGTCGCACACCTCGCGCAGGGCGAGATATTCCGGGCGGAAATCGTGGCCCCACTGCGAGACGCAATGGGCCTCGTCCACCGCCAGGGTGCGCAGGCCAGAGCGGCGCAGCAGGTCGATGGTGTCGGGGCGGACCAGCCGTTCCGGCGCGACATAGAGCAGCCGCAACGCGCCGTCGGCCAGGGCGCGGCGGATGCGACGGCCCTCGTCGGGGCTGGTGCTGGAATTGAGGCTGGCGGCGGGAATGCCGAGGGCGTCGAGCTGGGCGACCTGATCGCGCATCAGGGCGATCAGCGGCGACACCACCACGGTCAGCCCGCCGTTAAGCAGCGCCGGCAGCTGGTAGCACAGCGACTTGCCGCTGCCGGTGGGCAGGATCGCCAGCACATCGCGGCCGGCGAGGATGGCGGCGACGATCTCTTCCTGGCGGGCGCGGAAGGCGTCGAAGCCGAACACCGAGCGCAGCAGCCGCCGCGCCGGTTCGAGATCGACCGCGCCGGCGGCCCCTTCCATCATGACGGCACTCCTGGACGGCGGCGCATCGTGGATCAGCCCAGATCGACCAGTTCGACCTCGGCCGGGTCGATCGTCCAGGGCACGAACACCCGGGCGACCCGGGCGAAGCGTTCGGGAGCGTCGGTGACGAGGGTGCGCAGGGTGACGGGACCATCGCCGCGATTGGCGAGATGGCGTAGCGCCAGCAGATCCTCGACCACCATCGCGGTGGTGGTGGCGGAATCGACCACCGCCACCTCGGGCCCGAGCAGGCGGTGGAACAACGGCGCCAGCGCCGGGAAATGGGTGCAGCCCGACAGCAGGCAATCGGCGGCGTCGGGGCCGGTGAACAGCGGATCGAGATAATGGCGGGCGATCTGCTCGGCGATCGGCCCCTCGGTCAGCCCTTCCTCGACCATCGCCACGAACAGCGGACAGGGCAGCGCGGTGACCCGGGCATTGGGGCGGGAATGGAGGATGGCGCGGGGATAGACCCCGGCCTGGACCGTGCTTTCGCTGGCGGCGACGACGATGCGGCCGCGCGCCGAGGCGGCGGCGGCGGCGGCGGCGCCGGGCTCGACCACCCCGACCACCGGCAGGCCGGGGAATTCGGCCCTGAGCGCATCAAGGGCATGGGCGGAGGAGGTGTTGTCGGCGACCAGCAGCAGCTTGATGCCGTAGGACACCAGCCGGCGCGAGGCTTCGAGGGCATAAGCGGCGACGGTCTGGGCGCTCTTGGTGCCGTAGGGCAGCCGGGCGGTGTCGCCGAGATAGATCAGGGATTCGCGCGGCAGCCGGTCGCGCACCGCCTTCAGCACGGTCAGGCCGCCGACCCCGGAATCAAAGATCCCGATCGGCAGAGGCGACAGATCGTCCATGGGGGGCTCCTGGCAATGACCGCGCCTTTCATATCCGGCGCGACCGGGCCCAGGCAACCCCCGGCAATGGCGGGCTGCCGCCCGCACCCGCTCGGGGGAAGCCCCCGACCCCCCCTTATTTTTGAAAATCAAGGGGGTCCGGGGCATCGCCCCGGTTGGGTTTGGGCGAAAGCCCAATCCTGCGGCCTTTGCCAGACCGAAATGAGCCTATAAAAGAACACCACGATACCGCCCGCGAGGTGTTCCGCCGATGCCACCAGCCACCCCCCGAATTATGGCGCTGGCCGCACTGCTGCTGCCGCCCCTGCTGTGGGCCGGCAATTTCATCGTCGGCCGGGCGGTGCGCGGCGAGATCGATCCGATGATGCTGTCGTTCGGGCGCTGGGTGATCGCGCTGCTCTGCCTGCTGCCGTTCGCGCTCGGGCCGATGCGGCGCGACTGGCCGCGCTATTGGGCGCTGCGCTGGCGGGTGCTGGGGGTGGCGACGGTCGGGGTCGCTGCCTTCAACTCGCTGGTCTATCTCGGCCTGCGCACCACCACCGCGACCAACGGCCTGCTGCTCAACACCCTGATCCCGCTGCTGATCGTGCTGCTCGGCGCCCTGCTCTACCGCCAGAAGCTCCAGGCCGGGCAGCGGATCGGGCTGGCGCTGTCCCTGGCCGGGGCGCTGACCCTGGTGTTGCAGGGGCACTGGACCGAATGGGGCAGCCTGACCCTGGTGCCGGGCGACGCGATCGTGCTGACGGCGATGCTGTGCTGGGCGCTTTATACCCTGTGGCTGCGCCAGTTGCCCGCCGACCTCGACCGGATCGGGCTGATGGGGGTGCAGATCGTGGTGGCGCTGGTCGAACTGCTGCCGTTCCTGCTGGCCGAGCAGATCGGCGGCGGGGCGACGCACTGGAACACCACCACCCTGGCCGCCCTGTTCTATGTCGGGCTGTTCCCCTCGGTGCTGGCCTACCTGCTCTACGCCCACGCGGTGCAGCGGTTCGGGCCGGCGCTGGCCGGGCTCAGCATCCATCTGATGCCGGTCTACGGGGTGCTGCTGTCGATGCTGCTGCTGGGCGAACGGCCGCAGCCCTACCACGCCGCCGGCATCGCCGCGATCGCCGCCGGGCTGCTGTGCTCGCACCGCTGGCGGCGCGGGACTCAGGGCGGCGGCGGGTAAGCCGCCGGCGGCGGAGGATAGGCGGCGGGCGGCGGATAATAGACCGCCGGCGGCGGGTAATAGACCGCGGGCGGCGGCGTGTAGACCACCGCCGGCGGCGGGGTGTAGACCACGGTCGGCGGCGGGGTATAGACCACCGTCGGCTGCGGGGTGTGGTTGCCCTTGGCCGCCATGCATTGCAGATAGGCGTTGTCGTACTGGCGCTGGATGCCCGACTGGCTGTGATAGGAGCTGCCGGCCCCGACCGCGGTGCCGGCGGCGACGCCCCCGGCGGCCCCGATCGCCGCGCCATGGCCCCCGCCCGCCGCCGCCCCCAGCCCGGCGCCGAGGGCGCCGCCGATCAGGGCCGCGCCGATCGCGCGCTCATTGGCCGACTGGGCCTGACCGCTGACCTGCTCGGAGGCGTACTGCTTGCAGAGATACTGGTCCTGCTGGAACTGCTCGAACGGCTTGTTGGCGCCGGGCATCACCAGCACATGCGGATTGGTGGGGGTCGCCGCGCAGCCGGACAGCGCCAGCAGGGCGCCGAGGGCGACGGGAAGGGAACGGACCATGACAGACCTCATGCGAAAACCGGGCGCGACCCGGGGCAGACGCCATCCTGACGCGGCGTGATGGCGGGATGATGGCGCCGTCGCCGGCCGCGACGCAAGGCCGGCCGCCCCCTACCCCGCCGGTCCGCGCCGCAGATCGGCGAGGATCGCGACGGCGAACCCGAACAGCGAGCCGAGATAGCGCCGCCCCATCCGCCCCGGTTCGAGCCCGACCCGCCACAGCCATTCCAGATTGAGCCGCTGCACCCAGCGCGGCGGCAGCGGAACGAGGCCGAGGGCGATCTTGATCGACTGGCCGATGCACAGCGCCCAGCAGGGCGGCAGCAGGGCGCGGTGGGTGGCGACGAACACCTCGCTGCGCGGGGCGCCGACCGCCATCAGCAGCAGGGTGGTGCGATGGGCGCGGATCGCGTCGGCCAGCGCGCGGCCATAGCCGGCGTCGCGTTCGAACCCGAACGGCGGAATGGCGGCGGCGACGCTGTCGGCCAGCCCGTGACGCCCGGCCCATTCGGCCAGGGCGGCGGCGGTTTGCTCGCCATCGACCACGCAGAACAGACGCTGGCCGGCCAGCCGTTGCGGCACGGCGAACAGTTCGGCCACCACCTCGCGGCCGGTGACCCGGCCGGGCACGGCACAGCCGCGCAGCCGGGCGTAATAATAGACCGGGAAGCCGTCGCACAGGATGATCTCGGCCTCGGCGCAGGCGGCGCGCAGGGCGGGATCGCGCCGCAGCAGGGCGATGTGCTGGATGTTGGGGGTGACCACCAGCCCGACCCCGGCGGCGGGGGAACGGGGGGCGTCCAGCAGCCGCGCCGCGACCGCGACGGCGGGCAGCGGGCAGACGGTCAGGCCGAAGATGCGCGGTGGCGGGGCAATGGCGGAACGGGACAAGCGCGCCTCCTCGAACAGGGACTCGGGGAGCGGTCAGTCTGCCACGGCGCCGGCGCGGTGACCCGCGCCGTTTCGGCGCGGCGGGGGTGCCGGGGCGGGCAGGACGGCGACGCCGACCCGCCCGCGGAGGCCCGGTTGCGGTCAGTTCACGATGACAGGAATGGCAAGGGAAACGAACCGAGGCGACAGGGACGATTGGTCCCGGCCGCAAGCGAACCGCGGCATGATCGCGAGATCATGGCGTGTTGATCCGCTAAAACAACAGGCTCCAGGACACGCCCCGGTTCGGCCGAACCTGGACGCGCACTGGCGCGGCCTTTCCACCCGACAGCGCCGAGGGAAAAGAAACCACCAACCTGCGAACGCGCCGTGCCGCCTGCCAAAGGAGGCGTCACGCCGGCCCAGAGCCGCTCCCCAGACAGGGAAACGGCGCCAGGCCCGCGCCACGGGCAATCCGCCGGCGCCGATGCCGCTGCCGGCATCGGCACGGGCCGGGGCGACGCGCGCCCCGGCCCGGCTGGATTTAGATCAGGGCGACGGTGTCCGCCTGCGGCCCCTTGAGGCCGAGGGTGGTGGTGACACGCACGCGCTGCCCGGATTCCAGGGTGGCGATGCCGGAGCGTTCGAGCGCCTTGGCATGGACGAACACGTCCTTGCCGCCCTCGTCGCAGGCAACGAAGCCGAAGCCCTTCTCCGCCGAGAAGAACTTCACCACGCCCTCGACGGTCTGGGTCGGGCCGCGCTCTTCGCGACGACCACCGCCCATGCCGCCGCCGCCGCCCGCCGCACGCGGGGTGGCGGTCGAGCTGTCGACCTCGTGCACCGTCACCACCTGCGGGCCGCGCTGGCCCTGGCCCAGGTCGCACACCAGGGTGGCGCCTTCGGCGACCTGGGTGAGACCGGCCCGCTCCAGCGCGGAGATGTGCAGGAAGGCGTCCGGGGTGCCGTCCGCGGGAGCGACGAAGCCGAAGCCCTTGGAAGAGTTAAACCACTTCACCGTTGCGGTGACGTTGGCCTGACTGACCACCTGACGGTCGAAGGAGCTGGGGCCGACAGAGCGGGTCGGGCGCGGCTCATACGCCGGCTCGCCGAAGTCGTCCCGCCGCCCCCGATCCCTGGAGCGGCTGCCATGATTATCTCGGTTCCATGCCATTGTGTCGTTCTCATCAAAAGCTAAACACGTCCCTCGCGTCGGCACGAGGGCATTCCGCCCGGACATTCGCTCCCAGGTCAGTCTGAGCCGATATCATTACCTGAAGAACGGCCTGTCGCCTAGCCCGGATTTCTTACACCATCCCGAGAAAACATCATGACGAGGTCTTGTCGGGCGGAGAAACCGCGCCCGGGAGCGGAGCCGGGGCCGGGCGCGCCACCCCGCCTTCCGGGCGCAATCCGGGCCGCTCCAGCAACCAGTAGTACGTTAGCCGACAGACCAACCCCACCAGCAGTCCCGAGGCGATCACGTCGGACAGGAAGTGGGCGCCCTGGGCGATCCGCACCGCCCCGATCAGGGCGCCGAACCCCACCGCCGCCGCCACCGCGAGGCTTCGCCGGCGCGGCGGCGCGAGCAGGGCGAAGGCGATCGCCCAGAAGCCGAGGGCGGCATGGCCGGAGGGAAAGGAGCAATTGTCGTCGCACTGGTCGGAGGGAACCAGCGGCCGGACATAATGGTTGGGGCCATGAAATTCGGTCAGGGTCGAGGGGCGCGGCCGCCCCCAATGGTCCTTGAAACCGAGATTGACCACCAGCCCGGGCCCGAGCGCCAAGGCCGCCAGCAGATAAAGCGCCACCCGGGGCCCCACCCCCAGCAGCGGCCGGCGGCGCAGCGCGGCCAGCCCGCCCAGCAGGGCCACCAGACCGGCCAGCGCGAACAGCCCGAGCGGCAGACCCTTGCGCACGAACTCGCCGAGCGGGGCGGTGCGCCAGGGAAACACCCGCCGCGCCGGGTCGAAGAACCAGGCGGCGAGGTCGAGTTCGATCGCGGGGACGGCGATCAGCAAGGCGAGCAGCGCGAGCGGCACCGCCCACACCGCGACGGCGGCGACGCGCCGGAGGCGAGGGGTCATCGTGTCAGCCGTCTTCGAGATGGAACAGGCCGGCCATCCCGACCAGCCCGGCGAACAGAGCCGGGCTCCAGGCCGCCAGCTCCTGCGGCAGGGTGGCCGACAGGCCGAGGGCGTAGACCACCCGCGAGAAGAAATAGACCGCGAAGCCGGCGGCGACCCCGCCGGCGATGCGCGAGCCGGCCCCGCCGGCCCGGATGTTGGGGTTGAGCGAGAACAGCGCCGCCAGCAGCACCATCCCGCCATAGAGCGGCGGCGAGGCCAGCAGCGAATGGAGGTAGAGCCGGTGCTTGTTGGCGGTGAAGCCGGCACGCTCGAAGAAATGGATGAAGCCGGGCAGATGCCAGAACGACAGGGTTTCCGGCGCGGCGAAATTGTCGTGGATCCGTTGCAGGGTCAATTGGGTCGGGATGGTCAGCGATTCGACGAAGCGCGACGGCCGCCCCGCCTCCATCATCCAGGCGCGGTGGACCTCGAACGCCCCGTTGGCCAGCTCGGCGGTTTCGGCGCTGATCCGCTGGGTGAAATGGTCGGGCCGGTCGTAGAGGAAGAATTCGGCGTCGCCGAGATGGAGCGTGAAGCCCTCCTGCCGCACCGTGCCGGCATGGACCACCATCTCGCCCTGATCGTGCGGCTCGCGCAGCCACAGCCCGACCTCGGACAGGTCGAACACGCTGCGGGTACCCTTCAGCAATTCGTCCTGCATCCGGTCATAGCGGTCGTACATCGCCGCCGCCAGCGGGTTGAAGGCGGTGATCTCGATCGTGCCGAACGCCACCGCCACCGCCACCGCCGGGGCGATGAACTGCCACACCGACACCCCGGCCGAGCGGGCCACCACCAGTTCATGGCTGCGGGTCAGCCGCCAGAAGCACACCATCGCCCCGATCATCATCGCGAACGGCAGCACGGTGTGCAGCATCTGCGGCAGCTTCAGCAGCGCCAGCAGCAGGATCACCCCCATCCCCAGTTCGGGATGGCTGGCCGCGCGGCGGATCAGCTCGATCACGTCGAACAGCAGGATCAGGCCGAGGATCACCCCCAGCACCGACAGCAGGGCGGCGGAGAACTGGCGGGCGATGTAGCCGCTCAACAGGGGGGACAGGCGCATCTACTCCGCTCCCGCGGATCCAAGGGGGAGAACGGCGGACCGCGCCGCCCGGCACAGCAGGAACACGAAACCGCCCCCGCTGGCAAGCTCCGCCGCCATCCTGCCGCTCATCCGCCCTGCCCGTCCAGCCAGCACTGGAACATCAGGACGTGCCACAATTCGGTCTGCCACGTCTTGGCGCCGCTGCGATGCTCGCGCCAGCAGCGGGCCACCAGCCCGGCATCGAGCCAGCCCTGGCGGTCGAGCCGCGCCTCGGACAGCAGGTCGTCGGCCCAGGACCGGAGCCCGCCGCGCAGCCAGCGCCCGACCGGCACCTCGAACCCCATCTTCGGCCGATCGACCAGGGCGCGCGGCAGGCGGCGATAGAGCGTCTCGCGCAGCACCGCCTTGCCGGTGGCGCCGTCGATCTTGAATTCGGGCGGCAGGCTCCAGGCGAACTCGGCCACCGCCGGGGCGAGGAACGGCAGCCGGGCCTCGAGCGAGGCCGACATCGTCGCCCGGTCGGTCTTGACGCACAGATCGTCGGCCAGATAGGTGGCGAGATCCTCCAGCATCAGCGCCAGCGCCGGATCGCGCCCGGCCAGGGCGGCGATCTCGGTCGATTCGGCCCGGGACGGCGGCGCCGCCAGCCGGACCGGCGCCGGCATGCCGCGCCAGCGGGTGTGATGCAGCGCCAGCAGCGCGGCGAGCCCCTCGGCGCGCCAGCCCTCGGCGCCCCGGCGCAGGCGATAGCCGGGATGGCTGGCCCGCCGCCGCAGCCGCCCGGCCAGCCCGGCCAGCAGTTCGGCCGGCCCGGCCAGCAGCTCGGCCCCGCCGGCGGCGGCAAGGCGCAGCGGCCGGGGCACCCGGCGCTGGCGGTGCCAGTCGCCCGGCAGCGAACGGTAGATGCCGTAGCCGCCGAACAATTCGTCGGCGCCGTCGCCCGACAGCGCCACCGTCACCCGCCGCCGGGTCTCGCGCGCCAGCAGCACGGTCGGCAGCGCCGCCGGATCGGCGAACGGCTCGTCATAGAGGCGGGGCAGATCGGGCACCAGCGCCAGCGCCGCCGCCTCGTCGACCCGGATCTCGGTATGGCGGGTGCCGAGTTCGGCGGCGACGGCGCGGGCATGGACGCTCTCGTCGAGCCCGGCCTGATCGAAGCCGACGGTGAAGGAATGGACCGGGGCATCGCTGGCCTGGCTCATCAGCGCGGCGGTCAGCGAGGAATCGATCCCGCCCGACAGGAACACCCCGACCGGCACGTCGGCCTGCATCCTGAGCCGCACCGCCTCGGCCACCAGGGCGTCGAGCCGCTCGACCGCCTCGTCGCGGCTGCCGGCGAAGCTGCCGGCCAGCGCCGCCGCCCGCGCCGCCGCCGACCAGTAGCGCCGCGACCGGGTCGCGCCATCGGCGGCGACGGTCAGCAGGGTGCCGGCCTCGAGCTTGCGGGCGCGGCGGTGGATGGTGGCCGGGGCCGGCACCCAGCCGAGGCGGAGATAGGCGGCCAGCGCGTCGCGGTCGATCGCCCCGTCCCAGCCGGGATGAACCCTGAGCGCGCGCAGTTCCGAGCCGAACAGCAGCGCCCCGCCGCTTTCGCCCCAATAGAGCGGCTTCTCGCCGAAACGGTCGCGCCCAAGCGTCAGCTCGCCCCGGGCGCGGTCCCACACGGCGAAGGCGAACATCCCGTCGGCGCGGCCAACCGCCTCGTCCACCCCCCAGGCGGCGATCGCCTCCAGCAGCGCCTCGGTGTCGGAATGGCCGCGCCAGGGCCGGTCGCGCCCCAGCCGGTCGCGCAGTTCGGCGTGGTTGTAGATCTCGCCGTTGAAGGTCAGCACCCAGCGGCCGTCATGGGAATGCATCGGCTGGCGGCCGTGCGGACTGAGGTCGAGGATCGCCAGCCGGCGGAAGCCGAGGCCGATCCCCGCCGCCGGATCGGCCCAGGCATCGGCATCGTCGGGGCCGCGATGGATCAGCGTCGCCGCCATCGCCGCCGCCGTCGCGCGCGGCTCGGGGGTGGGACGGGTCAGATCGAGAAAACCGGCGAAACCGCACATGCGGCGACTCCCTTGATTCGAGGCGGACGCCCAGGCGCTTTTTTGGGGGGGATGATGTGGGCTCCGCCCACCCCCGCCAAGGGCCGCAAGGCCCTTGGAACCCCTTGGTCGGTGGGCGCCGACACGTCTTTCAGTTTAGGCCCGGCGCAGCGCCCAGGCCCAGCCGGGCACGTCGGCGCCGGCCTCGCGCCGGGTGACGGTGGGGTCGAGGCACAGCGGCACCAGCCCGGCGGCAGTGGCGGCGGCGGCGAGATAGGGCGCGGCATGGGCATAGCGGTTGCCCCGGCCGAGCCGGTAGCCCCCCTCCCCCTCGGCGCGTTCGAGGGTGGCGACGAACAGCCCGCCCGGACGCAGCGCGGCGGCGATCGCGCCGAGCAGCGGGGCGAGGTCGCCGAAATAGACCAGCACGTCGGCGGCGGCGATCAGGTCGTAGCTGTCGGGCCGCTCGGTCAGCAGCCCGACCAGTTCGCCGACGTCGAGCCGGTCGTACAGGCCGCGCTGGGCGGCGCGCTCGACCATCGCCGGCGACAGGTCGATCCCGTCGAGCCGGGCCGCGCGCGGCCGCAGCACCGGCCCGGCCAGCCCGGTGCCGCAGCCGGCGTCGAGCACGGCGAGGCCGCGCGCGTCGGGCCACAGCAGATCGAGCAGGGCGCCGATCCGTTCCGGGCCGCAATAAGCGAGCTGACCGACCAGGGCGGCATCGAACCGCGGGGCGTAATCGTCGAACAGCTGGCGGACATAGGCCTCGGGGGCGCGTTCGGGCAAGGCGGCGGCATCGAGCTGGGCGAGGCCGAGGGCGGCGCCGACCCGGTCGTCGGGATCGAGCCGCAGGCTGGCGCGGTAATGCTCGGCGGCGCGGCCGGCCTGACCGAGGGCGCGACAGCTTTCGGCCAGACACCAATGCGCCTCGGCCAGACCGGGCGCCAGCGCCACCGCCCGCTCGAACGCCGCCGCCGCCCCCTCGTGATGGCGGCGGGCGGCGCGGGCCTGCCCCAGTTCCAGCCACACCGCCGGAT
This sequence comes from Phaeospirillum tilakii, assembly GCF_042683125.1. NCBI lineage: Bacteria > Pseudomonadati > Pseudomonadota > Alphaproteobacteria > Rhodospirillales > Rhodospirillaceae > Phaeospirillum > Phaeospirillum tilakii. The sequence goes on along the minus strand of NZ_JBHUIY010000011.1, from coordinate 84,376 downwards.
CCTTCGGCGCCAGATGCGCCGCCCGTTCGGCCTCGGCCTGGGCGGCGTCGAGCCGGCCCTGCCGCCGCAGCACCCCGGCCAGGGCGGTGGCGGTCGGGGCGTGATCGGGCCGCAGTTCGGCGGCGCCGGCCAGGATGGTTTCGGCCGGGGCGAAGCGGCCGAGCGCGACCAGCACCAGCCCGTAATCATAAAGCGCGGTCGGCCAGTCCGGCCGCAGCGCCAAGGCGCGTTCGAGGAACCCCGCCGCCAGCTCGGACTGGCCGGCCTCGTGCAGCAGCGCCCCCAGCCGGCACAGCGCCTCGGCATGGCGGGGATGGGCGGCGACGGCGGCGCGGCAGGCGGCGATCGCCTCGTCGCGCCGTCCCTGGCGGGCCAGGATCTCGCCCAGCCGGGCATGGGCCTCGGCATGGGCCGGGTCGGCGTCGAGCAGGGCGCGGTATTCCCGCGTCGCCGCGCCGTCGTCGCCGAGGGATTCCAGCGCCCGGCCCAGCGCCAGCCGCGGCACCGGCTGGGTCGGATCGGCCGCCACCGCCTGGGTGAGGAACTCGACCGCCTTGCGGGTCAGGCCCTGGCGCTGGGCGATCAGGCCGAGCAGATAATGACCGCCGCCGAAATCCGGCCGCCGTTCGACGATCCGCCGGCCCAGCCGGCGCGCCTCGGTCAGATTGCCGTTTTCCCACGCCGCCATCGCCTGGGCGAAGGCGGGGCCGAGCGGCAGATCGGGCTTGGGACGGTGATGCGGCATCGGCTCGGTTCCTGAGAAGGGGCGCAGAGTAGCCAACCCCGCCGCCGCTGTCACCCATCACGGCAGCGACGCTGCCCCCATCACGGCACCGCCGCGCCGTGCTATGGTGCCGGCCGCGTTTGATCAGGCAAGGAGGAAGCATCGTGAGCGATCGGGCCGGCTGCCGCACCCCCGCCACCTTGTGGGACGGTTATCCGCTGCGCAGCGCGCGGCTGCGGCTGCGCCCGGCCGAGACAGCCGACCTCGACGCGCTGGTGCCCTTGCTCGACGACCCCGAGGTCAGCCGCTTCACCGCGCGGATTCCTTCGCCCTGCCGCCGCGCCGACCTCGATTCCTTCCTCGCCGGGGCCGAGGCCAACCGGCGGGCACGGCGCGGCGCGGCGCTGGTGCTGGAACGGATCAGCGACGGCGCCCCGATCGGCGGGATCGGCTTCGATCCCGGCCCCGACGGCCAGCCCGACCTCGGCTGCTGGATCGCCCGGGCGGAATGGGGCCGGGGCTACGCCACCGAGGCGGCGCGCCGGCTGCTGCGCGCCCTGTTCCAGGATCTCGGCTTCGCGCGGGTCACCGCCTGGGCCCATCGCGACAACCTCGCCTCGCAACGGGTGCTGGCCCGGCTCGGGTTGCGCGATCAGGGCGAGGCGGTCCAGCCGATGCCGGCGCGCGGCGGCACCGCCCCGGTGCGGCGCTTCGCGCTCGACCGCGCCACCTGGGCCGCCGCCCACGCCGCCCGCCCCCAAGTGCTGGTGGCCGCCGCCGCGCTGGTCGATGGCGACGGGCGGGTGCTGATGACCACCCGCCCGCCCGGCAAGAGCATGGCCGGGCTGTGGGAATTCCCCGGCGGCAAGGTCGCCCCGGGCGAGACCCCGGAACAGGCGCTGGTGCGGGAGCTGGAAGAGGAACTGGGGATCGACGCCACCGAAAGCTGCCTCGCCCCGCTGGCCTTCGCCTCGCATGATTACGACAGCTTCCACCTGCTGATGCCGCTCTACGTGCTGCGGGTGTGGCGCGGCAGCCCGCAACCGCGCGAGGGGCAAAGCCTGCGCTGGGTCCGCGCCGCCCGCCTGGGCGACCTGCCGATGCCGCCGGCCGACATCCCGCTGGTCGCCCTGCTGCGGGAATGGGTGTGAACCGCTACGGGAGGGAGCGATGATCGCACGGGTCGAGCGGGACGGGGTCAGCATCGCCTACCGGGTCGACGGGCGCGGGCCGGGGCTGGTGCTGGTGCATGGCACCGGGGCCGACGGCGAAACCAACTGGGCGGCGCTGACCCCCGATCTGGCGCGGGACTGGACGGTGGTGCGGCCGGATTACGCCGGCTCGGGCCAGACCCGCGACGGCGGCGGCCCGCTGACGGTCGCCGGCCTCGCCGCCCAGGTGGTGGCGGCGGCCGAGGCGGCGGGGGCGGTGCCGTTCGATCTGGTCGGCTTCTCGCTCGGGGCGGCGGTGGCGGCGACGATCGCCGCCGACCGGCCGGATCTGGTGCGGCGGCTGGTGCTGCTCGGGCCGCTGCTGTCGGCTTCCGATCCGCGTCTCCAGCTTGAATTCCGGCTGTGGCGCGACCTGATCGGGCGCGACCGCGCCACCCTGGCCCGGCTGATCGTGCTGACCGGCTTCAGCCCGGCCTTCGTCAGCCAGCTCGGCGCGGCGGGGCTCGACGACCTGCTCGGGCTGATCCGCGACGGCAACGATTGGGAGGGGATGGCGCGGCAGGTCGAGCTTGATCTGGTCCTCGACGTCACGGCGGCGGCGGCGCGGATCGTCTGCCCGACCCTGGTGGTGGGGCAGCGGCTCGACCACATGGTGCCGGCCGAACAGGCCCGCGCCGTGGCGGCGGCGATTCCCGGCGCCCGCCATGCCGAGCTCGACACCGGTCATCTCGGCCTGCTGGAACGGCCGGGCGAGGTGGCGGCCCTGCTGCGCGGCTTCCTGCGGGGAGAGGGCTGACAGGAAAAAAACGTGGGCGCCGCCCACACCCGCCAAGGGCCGCAAGGCCCTTGGATCCCAGGGGTTTTCCGCTTTTCCCGCCCCGGCGTTGTCAATTTCCCCCCGGCGGGTATGATCGGCCGAAGCAACGGAGGACCGGCGATGACCGACGCGGCGATTCTGGTGATCGGCAACGAAATCCTGTCCGGCCGCACCCACGACGTCAACGTGCCCTATCTCGCCACCCAGCTCGCCGCGCTGGGGGTGCCGGTGGCCGAGGTCCGCATCGTCCGCGACGAGCCGGCGGCGATCGTCGCCGGGCTCGACGCGCTGCGTCACCGCTACGGCTATGTCTTCACCAGCGGCGGCATCGGCCCGACCCATGACGACATCACCTCGGCGGCGGTGGCGGCGGCGTTCGGGGTCCGGCTCGAACGCAACGCCGAGGCGGTGCGCCGCCTCGCCGCCCGCCACGGCGCCGAGGCGCTCAACCCGGCCCGGCTGAAGATGGCCGAGATCCCCGCCGGCGCCCGTCTGATCGACAATCCGCTCAGCCAGGCCCCCGGCTTCCGCCTCGGCAACGTCTTCGTGCTGGCCGGGGTGCCGAGCGTGCTCCAGGCGATGTTCGAGACGCTGCGGGACGAATTGCGCGCCGGGCCGCCGCTGCTGTCGCGCGCGGTGACGCTGGCGGTGCGCGAGGGCGACATCGCCGAGCGCCTCGCCGCCCTCCAGGACGCCCATCCCGACAGCGAGATCGGCTCCTATCCCAGCTTCGGCGCCGAGGGTCCCCGGGTGGCGGTGGTGGCGCGCGGCCGCGACGCCGCCGCGCTCGACCGCATCGCCGCCGAGATCCGCGCCCTCGCCGCCGCGGCCGGGGCGGACGTGATCGCCACCGACTGACCCCGGCGGTCGGCAGCCTTTTCCGCCTCCCGGCAGTTTTTTCCCGGCCGCCGCGCCGGCCGCCGCCGCCGGAGCCGCGCGCCGGCTCGGTTCGCCCGGTGGCCCGGCTTTTGCGTTTCCCTCGCCGGGATCCTATGTGCGGGGACGAAGCCATGACCGTTCAAGCGATTCGCCAGCAGACGGCCAACGATGCCGCGAGCCAGACCGCCCCGGCGGGATCGGCCACGAGCGGGGGCCTGTCCGGCGCGGCCTTCCTCGCCCTGGTGCGTCAATCGGCGCAGCGTTATTCCGGCCAGGGCGCGATCGCCTCGGCGGTATCGGGCCTGACCGGCCAGCTCGCCGCCGCCGACGAGGCCCGCGACACCGCCGCCGCCGCCTCGCGCGCCCAGACCCAGGACACCGCCGCCTCGGCCCAGGCGACGGCCACCGCCGCCTCCGACCGCACCGCCACCGCGCTGGCAACCAGCGCCGCCCGCGCCCGCCGCGACGACGACGCGCCCCGCGTCCGCCGCGACCAGGATGACCGCGCCGCCAGCGACGACAGCGCCGCCAGCGAGCGCGCCGACGCCGCCTCGCGCGACGATGCCCCCGCCCCGGTGGCGCGGCACGACGACGAGGACCGGCAGGACCAGGACAAGGACGACACCGACCAGACGGGCCAGCCGCTGGCGCTGGTGACGCCGGAGGTAGTGGTCCCGGCCGCCGCCGCCCCGGGCGATGCCGCCGCCGGCACGCCGGCCAGTCCGGCGGTCGCCACCACCCCGGCCAGCCCGGCCCAGCCGGGTCCGGGCCAGGGCGGCGCGGCCCAGCCCCAGGGGCAGGCGCCGGCGCAATCCCAGGCCCAGCTCGACGCCCAGACCGAACAGACGGCGCAGCAGCAGGCCCAGCAGGCGGCCCAGACCGCCGGCGGCAACGCCACCGATCCCCGCCAGGCCCAGAGCAGCGATCTCGCCGCCCGTCTGGCCGGGACCGGCGCCGGCGTGGCGATCGCGGTCCAGGATGACGGCACCGCCCCTTCCCCCGGCCTGACGCCGCCCGCCGCCGGAACGGTGGCGAAGGCCGATCCCGCCGCCGCCCAGGGCCAGGGGAACCAGAATGCCGGCGCCTCCGGCGGCCAGGGCGGCCAGACGGCCAATGGCGGCACCGCCGCCGCCCTGGCGCAGGCCTCGGCCGCCGCGTCCGAGGGCGAGGCCGCCCACGCCGCCGAGAGCGGCGACAGCTTCTCCGCCCTGCTGGCCGCCCAGAGCAAAGCCACCGGCATCGCCGACAAGACCGCCCCGGCCAATCCGGTCACCGGCCTGTCGGCGGTGGCCCCGCTGGCCAACCCGGGCCGCGCCCAGGCCGCCGCCCCGGCCACCGCGACCGCCACCACCCCGCGCACCCTGCCGGCCCAGGTGCTGGAGCAGATCAGCGTCCACATCGACAAGGCGGTCAAGGACGGGCTCGACACCGTCAAGATCCAGTTGAAGCCGGTCGAACTCGGCAAGATCGAGATCAAGCTCGAGGTGGCCAGCGACGGCAAGGTCACCGCCACCGTCACCGCCGACAAGCGGGAAACCCTGGCGATGTTGCAGAACGACCAGCGCGGCCTGGAAAAGGCGTTGCAGGATGCCGGCCTCAAGCCGGATTCCTCGACCACCAGCTTCAACCTGCGCGGCGACGCCCAGTCGCAGCAGCAGCAGGCCGCCAACCGCGACGCCTCGGCCGGCCAGGGCCAGAACCAGGGTCAGGGCCAGCCGCGCGGACGCGAATCCGGCGGCTATGGCGGCGATCCAGCCCTCGCCGCCGCCCTGTCGGCGCTGTCCACCCCCGCGTCCGCCGATGGCGGCGTCGACATCTCGGTCTAGGCCGGCCATGTCGGCCGCGATACCGTTCCCCGGCGCCGTCCTGCCGGCCCGGGCGGAAGACGGGCGGGGCCGCCAGGACGCCCCGCCGGCCGCCGGCCCGCTTGCCCCGGCCCTGCCCGGCCGGACGATGGCGCTGACCCTCGACGGCCGCACCCGGACCGTCGCCTTCGCCCCCGATGGCGCCCCCCGCCTTCAGCCCGGCCCGGCGGCCGGGTCGGTCGGCCCCGCCCCCGGCGCCGATCTGCCGGCGCTGCTCGCCTCGCGCGCCGCCGCCACCACCGCCGCGGCGGTGACCGAATCCCTGCTCACCCTGCTCGCGCCCCCGCGTCGCTAGAACCGCACCGAGCGGTCGCACCGGACCGGCCGAAGGCGCGCCAATCTTGTCAGCGGCGGCCGGCGCCGTCATCATGCGTGCGTCGCCGGAGGGGATCCGCCCGCCCGGGCTGGGGGAAGGAACGTCACGATGAAGGCCTGGACTCTCGCCATCGCCGCCCTGCTCGGCCTGGCGGTCACCGCCCCGGCGCTGGCCGGCCAGACCCTCGACACCGTCAAGAAGCGCGGCCAGCTGGTCTGCGGCGCCCATACCGGGCTGGGCGGGTTCGGCGCCCCCGACGAGAAGGGGGTCTGGCGCGGGCTCGACATCGACGTCTGCCGCGCCGTCGCGGCGGCGGTGTTCGGCGATGCGGGCCGGGTCCGCTACGTCCCGCTGTCGGCCCAGCAGCGGCTGACCTCGCTCCAGGCCGGCGAGATCGACCTGCTGCCGCGCAACACCACCTGGACGCTGACCCGCGAGGGCTCGAACGGGCTGCTGTTCGCCGGGATCGATTTCTATGACGGCCAGGGCTTCCTGGTGGCGAAAAAGCTTGGGGTCAAGAGCGCGCGCGATCTCAACGGCGCCACCGTCTGCGTCCAGACCGGCACCACCTCGGAACTCAATCTGGCCGATTTCGCCCGCGCCAACCGGATCGAGCTGAAGCCGGTCACCATCGAGAGCTTCGACTCCGCCGCCGCCGCCTTCGTCGCCGGCCGCTGCGACGCCTTCACCTCCGACGCCTCGCAGCTGGCGGCGGTGCGGGCCAACCAGACCCCCGACCCGGCCGGCTACGACATCCTGCCCGAGCGCATTTCCAAGGAACCGCTGGCGATCGCGGTGCGCCAGGGCGACGACCAATGGTTCAATCTGGTCAAATGGGTGTTCCAGGCGATGCTGGCGGCGGAGGAACTGGGGATCACCTCGGCCAATGTCGATCAGATGACCCGCAGCCCCGATCCCAACGTCCAGCGCCTGCTCGGCGTCACCCCCGGCCCCGGCCGCGCCCTCGGTCTCGACGACAAATGGGCCTACGCCATCATCAAGCAGGTCGGCAATTACGGCGAAAGCTACGAGCGCAATCTCGGCGCCGGCTCGAAGCTGAAGCTCGAACGCGGCCTCAACGCGCTGTGGAGTCAGGGCGGGCTGATGTACCCGCTGCCGATCCGCTGACGGCGGCGGGATGGAGCGCCCCCCCGCCCCGCGCTGGTGGAACGACGCGCGCGGCCGCGCCCTGTTCTATCAGGCCGCGCTGCTGGCCGGCCTCGGCGGGCTGGCCTGGTTCCTGATCGCCAACACCCTCGCCAACCTCGAGGCCCGCCACATCGCCACCGGCTTCGCCTTCCTCGGCCAGGAAGCGGCGTTCGGCATCGGCGAGCATCTGATCCCCTATTCCGCCGCCGATTCCTATCTGCGCGCCTTCGTGGTCGGGCTGCTCAACACCCTTGAGGTGTCGGCGCTCGGCATCCTGTTCTGCACCCTGCTGGGCGGCCTGATCGGCGCCGCCCGGCTGTCGCCCAATCCGCTGGTGCGCGCCCTGGCCGGCGGCTATGTCGAGGCGGTCCGCAACGTGCCGCTGCTGCTGCAATTGCTGCTGTGGTACGCCCTGATCACCGAGGGCCTGCCGGCGCCGCGTCAGGCGCTCGCCCTGTTCGACAGCGTGTTCCTGTCCAACCGGGGCCTCAAGCTGCCGGTGCCGCTGTGGGCGGGGGCGACCCCGGCGCTGTGCCTCGCCGTGGCGGCGGCGGCGCTGGCGGTGATGGCGCTGGCCTGGGCGGCGCGGCGGATCCGCGCCAGGAGCGGCCGCCAGTTGCCGACCTTCCGGCTGGCCGCCGCCCTGCTGATCGGGCTGCCGCTGGCCGCCTTCCTCGCCGCCGGGGCCGAGCTGCCGCTGGAGCGGCCCCGCCTCGCCGGCTTCAACTTCACCGGCGGGGTGACGCTGACCCCGGAATTCGCCGCCCTGCTGTTCGGCCTGACCGTCTACACCGCCGCCTTCGTCGCCGAGATCGTGCGCGGCGGCATCCTGGCGGTGCCGCCGGGCCAGACCGAGGCGGCGCTGGCGCTCGGCCTGTCGCGCGGCCGGGTGCTGCGGCTGGTGGTGCTGCCCCAGGCGCTGCGGGTGGTGGTGCCGCCGCTGACCAGCCAGTATCTCAACCTGACCAAGAACTCGACCCTGGCGGTGGCGATCGGCTATCCCGATCTGGTCAGCGTCGGCAACACCGCGATCAACCAGACCGGACAGGCGGTCGAAGGCGTGGCGATCCTGATGGCGGTCTATCTGACCCTCAGCCTCGGCCTGTCGCTGGCGATGAACCGGTTCAACGCCCGGGTGGCGCTGCGGGGCGGCCGGCCATGACGCACGACGCCCCGCTGGCGGCGCGGATCCGGCGCGCCCTGTTTTCCAGCCCGCTCAACCTCGCCTTGACCGTGGCGGCGGCGGGGCTGCTGCTGGCGGTGCTGCCGCCGCTGCTGCGCTGGGCGGTGCTCGACGCCTGCCTCGCGCCCGACCCGGCCGCCTGCCGCGCCGCCGGCGGCGCCTGCTGGGGCTTCGTCGCCGAGAAATACCGGGTGATCCTGTTCGGACTCTATCCCTACGACCAGCAATGGCGGCCGACCCTGGCGGTGGCCGGGCTGGTCGGGCTGCTGCTGCTGAGCGCACGGCCCGCCCACTGGCGGCGCTGGCTGGCGCTGGCGTGGGGCCTGGGCGGGGCGGCGCTGGCCTGGCTGATGTGGGGCGGGCTGTTCGGCCTGCCGTTCGTGTCGCATGAACGCTGGGGCGGGCTGCCGCTGACGCTGGCGCTGTCCTTCGCCGGGCTGGGGCTGGCCTTTCCGCTGGCGGTGCTGCTGGCGCTGGGGCGGCGATCGACCCTGCCGGCGGTGCGGGCCTGCTGCGTGGTCTATATCGAGCTGTGGCGCGGCGTGCCGCTGATCAGCGTGCTGTTCATGGCCTCGGTGATGTTCCCGCTGTTCCTGCCCGAGGGGGTCAGCGTCGACAAGCTGCTGCGGGCCGAGGCCGGGATCGTGCTGTTCACCGCCGCCTATCTGGCCGAGGCGGTGCGGGGCGGGTTGCAGGCAGTGCCGGCCGGCCAGATCGAGGCGGCCGACGCGCTCGGGCTCGGCTATTGGCGCAAGACCGGGCTGGTGGTGCTGCCCCAGGCGCTGCGGATGGCGATTCCGGCGCTGGTCGGCCAGTTCATCACCACCGTCAAGGACACCTCGCTGGTGATCGTGATCGGGCTGTACGACCTGCTCGGCAGCACCCGGCTGGCCCTGGCCGAGCCGCAATGGCGGCCGTTCTTCGTCGAGGGCTATCTGGTGGCGGCGCTGCTCTATTTCCTGTTCACCCTGCTGATGTCGCGCTACAGCCTGTTCCTTGAACGCCACCTCGATTCCGGCCACGGCCGCGCCTGAGCAGGAGCCCTCCCCGATGGATGCCCCGGTCATCGTCCTTGAGCAGGTCAACAAATGGTATGGCGGCTTCCAGGCGCTGAAGGACGTCTCGCTCACGGTCGGAAGGGGGGAGCGGGTGGTGGTGGCGGGGCCGTCGGGCTCGGGCAAATCGACCATGATCCGCTGCATCAACCGGCTGGAGCGGCACCAATCGGGCCGGATCCTGGTCAACGGCATCGAGGTCGGCGACGATCTGCGCGCGATCGAGGCGGTGCGGCGCGAGGTTGGGATGGTGTTCCAGCATTTCAACCTGTTCCCCCACCTCACCGTGCTGGAAAACCTGACCCTGGCCCCGATCTGGGTCAAGCACACCCCGAAACGCGAGGCCGCCGCGCTGGCGCTCGGCCATCTCGACCGGGTGCGGATCGCCGACCTCGCCGGCAAATATCCGAGCCAATTGTCGGGCGGCCAGCAGCAGCGGGTGGCGATCGCCCGCGCCCTCTGCCTGCGTCCCCGGGTGATGCTGTTCGACGAGCCGACCTCGGCGCTCGATCCCGAGATGATCCAGGAAGTGCTCGACGTGATGGTCGAACTGGCCGAGGCGGGGATGACGATGGTCTGCGTCACCCACGAGATGGGCTTCGCCCGCACCGTCGCCGACCGGGTGGTGTTCATGGCCGACGGCCAGGTGGTGGAGGTCGGCCGGCCCGACGAGATCTTCACCAACCCGCGCGAGGAGCGCACCCGCCGCTTCCTCGGCCGGATCCTCCGCGCCTGATCGCGGCACCGGCCCGTGCCGAAGCCCGCAACCGACGGGAAAAGACCCGACCTACCCTTGACTATGCCATAGGTAATAGCCACGTTCGCGCAAGCTCACTCCGGTCCGGTCAGGAGGCCCCATGCTCGCGAATGTGCGGATTTCCCAGAAAGTCGGAATCGTCATCCTCGTCCTGTCCACCGTGATGGTGCTGATCAGCGTACTGGGATTCTACAGCCTGCAACAGATGGCGGCGGCGGCCCGACGGATCGACGCCTATGGCGATCTGGTCAAGGACGGCGCCCGGCTCAATCAGGACCTGCTGGTGATCAACCGCTCCGAATACCGGATGGCGGCCAACCCGGTCGAAGCCGGCGAGGCGTCGAAGGTGATGCGCGAGGCGGCGGATTCGGCCGTCAAGCGGCTCGATGAGTTGCTGTCGAGCGCACCGCCCGCCTATCGCCAGGATCTCGACTCCTTCCGCAGCGCGTTCTCGAGCTATCTCGACAGCGCGCGGCGGACCGAAGCCGCCGCGATGGAACAGACCAACCGCCAGCTCGATGCCGACCAGCGGGCGCTCTATGAGATCGTGCGGGCGTCGCGGGCCCAGGCCAACCCGCTGTTGCAGCGGATGCGGACCCTGGTCGATGCGTTCGACAAGGAGGGCACCGCGGTGGCCGACGACGCCAACGCGATGGCCCGGACCCTGGGCTTCGCCATGATCGGCGGCACGGGGCTCGGCGTCGTCGCCGGGATCGTGATCGGCCTGCTGATCTCGCGCCGCAGTCTGGTCGAGCCGATCTTGCGGATCATCGAGGTGCTGCGGCAATTGACCGCCGGCAACCTCGCCTGTGCCATCGACGGCACCGAGCGGCGCGACGAGATCGGCGACATCGCCCGCGCCGCCCAGGTGTTCCGCGACAACGCCCGCGAGGCCGAGCGGATGCGCGCCGACCAGGAACACCAGCGCGCCGAGCGCGAACGGCGCGCCCAGACGGTCGATCATCTGACCCAGGGCTTCGACCACAGCGTCGGCACGGTGATCGGGGTGGTGGTGTCGGCCTGCAACGAGATGGAAACCACCGCCCAGATGCTGTCGGCCAATGCCGAACAGACCCACCGTCAGGTCACCGCGGTGGCCGCCGCCACCGAACAGGCCTCGGCCAGCGTCCAGACCGTCGCCAGCGCCGCCGAGCAATTGTCGGCCTCGATCATCGAGATCGGCCGCCAGATGGAACAATCCTCGCGGCTGTCGCACGCCACCGCCGATCAGGCCCGCCAGACCACCGACCTGGTCCAGGGTCTGGCCGAATCGTCGAGCCGGATCAGCGCGGTGGTCGATCTGATCAACGACATCGCCAGCCAGACCAACCTGCTGGCCCTGAACGCGACGATCGAGGCGGCGCGGGCTGGCGAGGCGGGCAAGGGCTTCGCGGTGGTGGCGGGCGAGGTCAAGCACCTCGCCAACCAGACCGCGCGGGCGACCGAGGAGATCGCCGCCCAGGTCGGCGCGGTGCAGGGCGCGACCAACAACACCGTCCAGGCGATCACCGCGATCGTCGGCCGGATCGAGGAGATCAACCAGATCGCGACCACCATCGCCTCGGCGGTCGAGGAGCAGTCGGCCGCCACCAGCGAAATCGCCCGCAACGTCCAGCAGGCGGCGGTGGGCACCCAGGAAGTGTCCTCGACCATCGCCGGGGTGCGCGACGCCGCGACCCAGACCGGCGGCGGCGCCCGTCAGGTGCTGACCGCCTCGCGCTCGCTGCTGAGCCAGAGCACCGACCTCAAGCGGGTGGTGGACGAATTCCTGCTCGGGGTGAAATCGGCCTGAGGCTCTGATACCGCCCGACCCCTGACCTGACCCCGTTGGGTCAGGTCAGGGGTCGGGACGGTGACGCTCAAACGCCGCGCAGGCTTACCGGCCGCCGAACGGATCATACCAAGCCGCGGTGAGTAAAACTCATCGTGGCTTGGGATGAGGTTGCGGTACGCTCCCCTGGCGCCCGAGCACAAGGCGGCGGCGAAGCTGGTGGCGGAACCCAACGGAGAGTCGGGCAATGCCGCCAGCGCGTGATACAGTGCGATTCAGGGCTTGGACTGTCGAAGGAGGTCCCATGGCCATCGCTGACTTGATTTATGAGCAAAGCAAGAAGCTTCCCGACCACTTGGCGCGGGAGGTATTGGATTTCGTCGGCTATTTGGCGGAACGCCAGGAGCGCGAGCAGGGACGCGACCTGATCAACGCCCAGGAATCCGCGCTGAAGGCGGTTTGGGATAATCCCGAGGATCAGGCTTGGGATCGTGTTTGAGCGCGGCGACCTCCTTCTGATCCCGTTCCCCTTCTCCGATCTATCGACAAGCAAGAAGCGGCCGGTGCTGGTGCTGACCCGGCCGGACGCCTATGGCGACTTCATTGCCCTGGCGGTGACCTCCCGCCCGCAAACCGACCATGGAATCGCGCTCACCGCCGCCGACCTCGTTCAGGGCAGTCTGCCACTCGCCAGTTGGATTCGCACCGACCGGGTGGTGACGCTCAACGCCAGCTTGGTGGTCAAAGGTTTTGGGCGAGTCTCGGAAAGGGTCATCACGGTAGCCCTGGGCCGCCTCTGCGACTATGTCGGGCCGGGTGGCCCGGAGGCTCAGCCCGCCTCGTCGTCGTAGTCCTCGGGCGGATATTGCGGCGGGGCCTTGCCCTGGCGGGCAACAACACGGGGGTATTTGACACCGGTCTCGGCCTCCCCGAAATTCAGCGCCTCGACGATGATCCCAGCCGCCCTTTGCCATGATCCGTGCGGCGGCCGGCCAGCCCGCGCGGCGCCTGAGCGTCACCGTCTCGGCCTGACATGACTCAACGGGTCAGGTCATGGGCCGGGCGGTATTAGAGGCTTTTGGTAGGGTAACAAGCACCAGCGAGACTTCCCATGAGGGGCTTAGTCAAAGTTTTGACGTGCAGATTTGTAGTATCTACGACGCCAATTTAGACACAGATCTATCTATTAGCATCAACTGAAATAAGATAAATCCTAAGATCCGTGTCGCGGCTGATGCTGGAGAACAGTTCATCCTTTCTCTTAAAGAATGAGTACAATATTTCGCTTGCCTTATCTATTTCTGCCGCGTTGCTAGCAACGTCAATGGCGACCTGATAGCGTTCAAGTTCATCCATTACTTCTTTCGCTTTTTGCTTATGCTCCGAAGGCCAGCGACCACTGTTAGGATGAAAAATTATCTGCATACTGAGCAGGCAAGAAACGGCTTCAGAACGTAGGCTGTGGTCGATCTTCTTAGTTCGGGTAAGCCCATCAGACAACTTGCGAACGGCAAGTAGGGCTTTACTCAATTCGCCCTGAAAGTCATCCTGCACCTTCTTGCTGGCTTCAAAGCGAGCTTTCTGCGCCTCAATGTTCCATGTCGCAATGTACGAAGCTAAGCCGCCTGCAGCAGCAGTAACTAGTACAATGATGGCTGAGCCGATTAGTTCTCGGCTTTTTTGGCCAATTCCATCATTCATTTTGAAATCTTAACTTTTGATTCAAACCCAACCCCTTTTTTTGCTTTTCTGTGCTCATTCCTCAAAGCATCGATTTTTGAGGGGGAGAGATTGGACACTATATGCTGGTAACTGTCTTGAATTTGCCGCATTTCTTCTGGAGATAGATCGCCACCAGAATTGACAACCTTAGCGGCTTGTGCCTCATCGCTTGTCCAGTCGCAACCAGAAAGGGCGACGAGCGATAGCGCAATCAGTAGCACCCGAGCCGATTGCTGCCACACACCATACCCACCTGGAGACGCAAACTTAATCTCAAAAGTGATCAGCCCTTTCCTGTGAAGGCCGGTATCACGGAGTTCGTCCAGCCCAAGTTTGGATATCAGATCGGGGCACGATAGCGATGCGTTGGCAGCAGCCAGGGCGTAGGTGAGCAACTGAATGCCCGGCACGGTGGCTGCTGGATCGTTATCGTACTTCTCGCCAGCGAATGCGTACTGAGCCTGCCCGTCAAATATGAAATTTTGGTACGCCAACTTAAAGAGCTGATAGCCGAACGTGTCGGTTGGCACCGGTCGAACGGCGCGCCGACCGCCAAGCTGCTTGGACAGGCTCACAGAAACAAGGCGCCGCTCAAAGTCCTTGCGGAGCCAGCGAACCTTCCGGATCGGAACCCGATGATTGCCAAACTGCCTAACTAGAGCGGTATCTTCAATGTCAAAATCACTATAAATTTCTCCAATATAGAGTTTTGATTGGAATCCGTTGTCCTCCGGAACAATGATAATATCACCAACCTTTGCCACTCGAAACAAACGTTCGAAGTTACGAAAGGACATGGCTGCCGAGCGACTGCGCCCATCATCAAAATAGTCTTGGAGATCAGTCGAGGGATAGGAGCCTCGCGCATCTGATTCCTTCAGGTGCCACGATGCGTAGGCCTTCGCTCGGGCTATCTTCGAGAGTAGAAGATGATTCCTCTCAAGGTTAGAGAAATCGGCGACCTCCAGTTCCAAACCCGGTAGTTCAAGAAAAATGCAGCCTTCGGACACAAACTGTCTGACGAAGTCCTTCTTCGTCCCAGGGTACACTCGCCAAATCTTCACATTGCTAGGTATGAGCTTAACATTTAAATCTATTATTGGTCGAATCACAGCATTCTCCAATGCAATTTTGAGTCATAACTTCTCAAGTCCAAAAAATAGACTTCTGCTCACCTCAACAGCCGCACAACTAAAATTACTTGTGCTGAGAATTGGCTTCCCAGCATCAAGTGCTACACTCGACCGTCTTCTTATGGGCATACCGACGAAAAACCGATATGCGAGACACCCAGATTCGAAAGCTAGCGCATTGATTTCACTGAGGATGGTGGGCCCGGCAGGACTCGAACCTGCAACCAGACCGTTATGAGCGGCCGGCTCTAACCATTGAGCTACAGGCCCCACCGGCCGCGCCTCCGAGCAACGGGAGGACGCGGCAGAAACACGAACACGACGCGGTCAGATCAGCCCGATCAGGGCCGCCGCCGCCAGAAGAATGGTCAGCGCCGCCGCCAACGTCAGAATCCGCCGGCGGGCGCCGGGCTGGACATTGTCGTTGGCCGGCGGCGGAATCCGCCGGAACGGCGCCCGCGAAGGGCGCCGGCGCGGGGAACTCTGCTGACCGCCTGCCCTAGCCACGCTGATGCAGCGGGACATAATGGCGCGGCGGCGCACCGACGTAAAGCTGGCGCGGGCGACCGATCTTCTGCTCGGAATCCGTCAGCATCTCGTTCCATTGCGCGATCCACCCCACCGTCCGCGCCAGCGCGAACAGGCTGGTGAACATCTGGGTCGGAATCCCCATCGCCTGGAAGATGATCCCCGAATAGAAATCGACGTTCGGGAACAACTTGCGCTCGATGAAATATTCGTCCGACAGCGCGATCCGCTCCAGCTCCATCGCCAGTTCCAGCAGCGGCTCGTCCTTGATGCCCAGTTCGTCGAGCACCTCGTGACACGTCCGCTGCATGATCTTGGCGCGCGGGTCGTAGTTCTTGTAGACGCGGTGGCCGAAGCCCATCAGGCGGAAGGAATCGTTCTTGTCCTTGGCCCGCTTGAGGAATTCGGGGATCCGCTCCTTGCTGCCGATCTGCTTCAGCATCGCCAGCACCGCCTCGTTGGCGCCGCCATGGGCCGGGCCCCACAGCGAGGCGATGCCGGCGGCGATGCAGGCGAACGGGTTGGCGCCCGACGAGCCGGCCAGACGCACCGTCGAGGTCGAGGCGTTCTGTTCGTGGTCGGCATGCAGGATCAGGATGCGGTCGAGCGCGCGCGACAGGATCGGGTTGACCTTGTAGGGCTCGCACGGGGTCGCGAACAGCATGTGCAGGAAGTTCGCGGCGTAATCGAGATCGTTGCGCGGATAGACGAACGGCTGGCCCATCGCGTACTTGAAGGTCCAGGCCACCACCGTCGGCATCTTGGCGATCAGCCGGTAGCTGGCGATCATCCGGTGGTGCGGGTCGTTGATGTCGATCGAATCGTGATAGAACGCCGCCATCGCGCCGACCACGCCGCACATCACCGCCATCGGGTGCGAATCTCGGCGGAAGCCGCGATAGAAGAAGTTGATCTGTTCGTGCACCATCGTGTGACGGGTGATGTCGGTGACGAACTTCTCGCGCTGGGCGTCGTTGGGCAGCTCGCCCTTGAGGATCAGATAGGCGACCTCAAGGAAGTCGCCATGCTCGGCCAGTTCCTCAATCGGATAGCCGCGATGCAGCAACACCCCGGCGTCACCGTCGATATAGGTGATCGCCGATTTACACGAGCCGGTCGACGTGTAGCCCGGATCGTAGGTGAACACCCCCTGGTCCGAATAAAGCGAGCGGATGTCCATCACTTTCGGGCCGACCGTGCCCGAGATCAACGGCAACTCCACGCTCTGTCCGGTGCTGTTGTTGGTGAGAGTGACCGTCTCTCTCGGCGACGGAGGGGTATTGGTCATCGCAGCGCTCCCTATTCTTGTCATCGGACTTCAGGCGAAGACGCGGTTCAGGCGGGCGTCGAACCCTGCGGCCGATCGCCGCCCAGCGCGTCTCCGAGGCGGCCCAGGGTTTCTTCGCGCCCCAGGACCTCCATGACTTCGAAAATCGGCGGCGACACCGTCGCCCCGGCCAGCGCCGCCCGCAGCGGCTGGGCCACCGCGCCGAGCTTGATCCCCTGCTCGACCGACAGGTCGCGCGCCAGCGCCTCCAGCGGCTCGCGCCCCCAATCGGCCAGGGCGGCGACGCGGGCGGTGAAGGCGGCCAGCACCGCCTGGGCCGCCGGGTCGGCCAGCAGCTTGGCCGCCTTGTCGTCGAGCGCCAGCGGCCGCGCCCGCAGGTAGAACAGCGCCGACTGCGCCAGTTCGACCAGGGTCTTGGCCCGCTCCTTCAGTCCGGCCATCCCGGCGGTGAGGCGGGCAATGTCGGCGGCGCCGATCTCCCGGCCCAGGTCCGCCGCCAGCCGGGGGGCGATCAGCTCGGCCAGACGGGCATCCTCGGCCTGACGCAGGTAATGGCCGTTCAACTGGGTCAGCTTGACGAAATCGAACCGCGAGGCCGAGCGGCCGGCAGTGTCGAGGGTGAACCACGCGATCGCCTGCTCGGTCGAGATGATCTCGTCGTCGCCGTGACTCCAGCCCAGCCGCAACAGGTAGTTGCGCATCGCCTCGGGCAGGAAGCCCATGTCGCGATAGGCATCGACCCCGAGCGCGCCATGCCGTTTCGACAGCTTGGCCCCATCCGGGCCGTGGATCAACGGAATATGGGCGTGGGCCGGCACCTCCCATTCGCAGGCGCGGTAGAGCTGGATCTGCCGGAAGGCGTTGGTCAGATGGTCGTCGCCGCGAATGACGTGGTTGACCCCCATGTCGTGGTCATCCACCACCACCGACAGCATGTAGGTCGGCGTACCGTCGGCGCGCAGCAGCACCATGTCGTCGAGCTGGCCATTGGCGACGCGCACCTCGCCCTGGACCAGATCGCGGATCACCGTCTCGCCCTCGGTCGGGGCCTTCAGCCGCACCACATAGGGGGCGCCGGCCGGGGCGTCCGCGGCGGGGCGGTCGCGCCAGATGCCGGGATAGCGCATCGGCAGGCCCTTGGCCCGCTGTTCCTCGCGGATCGCCGCCAGCTCCTCCGGGGTGCAGTAGCAGCGATAGGCCCGCCCCTGTTCAAGCAACTTTTGCGCCACTTCGGCGTGACGATCGGCGCGCGCGAATTGCATCACCGCCTCGCCGTCCCAGTCGAGGCCGAGCCATTCGATCCCGTCGAAGATCGCCGCCACCGCCGCCTCGGTCGAACGGGCGCGGTCGGTATCCTCGATCCGGAGCAGGAAACGGCCGCCATGGTGGCGGGCGAAAAGCCAGTTGAACAAAGCCGTCCGCCCTCCGCCAATGTGAAGGAAGCCGGTGGGCGACGGGGCAAAGCGGGTAACGACGGTCATGATGGGGGTTCGGCATCCTTTGCCGGAGGGGACAGGGTTGCCTTATGCTTACCATAATCTGGGGTCGGTGACAGCCTGGTGTTGGCCGGCATGGCTGGAGACACACCCGCGCACAATGCATTCCTCTTCGGGCTGGCCGCCCGGGTCCAGGCCGCCGCCGCCGCGTTCGCCGCCGCCGCCCTGGCCGAGCGTGAACGCTGGCCGTTGTGGCTGCCGGTGGCGATCGGCACCGGCATCGGCCTCTATTTCGCCCTGCCGGTCGAACCCGGACCGCTGGCCGGCGTCCTGCCCGTGCCCGCCGCGCTGGCCGGGCTGGTGCTGGCCTGGCGCCGCCACCGGCTCGGGCCGATCCTCGCCGCCGCGCTGGCCCTGGCGCTGACGCTGGGCTTCGCCGCCGCCGCCCTGCGCACCGCCTGGGTCGCCGCCCCGGTGCTGGAGCGGTCCGGGGCGGCGTGGCTGACCGCCCGGGTGGTCGAGATCGAGCGCCTGCCCGACCAGGGCCGCCGCGTCACCTTCGACCGGGTCGCGCTCGAACGCGACGATCTCGGCCCCACCCCGGCGCGGATCCGCCTGCGCCTGCGCCCCGGCGGGCCGGAGATCGCGGTCGGCGACCGCCTGCGCCTGCGCGCCCTGCTCAATCCCCCCGCCGCCCCGGCCCTGCCCGGCGGGTTCGATTTCGCCCGCTTCTGCTGGTTCAAGCAGTTCGGCGCCACCGGCACCGCCTTGTCCCCGCCCGAGCCGGTCGAAGCCGCCGCCGCTCCCGGCAGTCTCACCGTCGCCGTCAACGACCTGCGCCAGCGCATCACCGCCCGCATCGTCGCGGTGCTGTCGGGCGATCGCGGCGCGGTGACGGCGGCGCTGATCACCGGCGACCAGATGCCGATCTCGGCCCCGCTGATGCAGGCCTACCGCGATTCCGGGCTGGCCCACATCCTGTCGATCTCCGGCCTGCACATCAGCCTCGCCGCCGGGCTGGTGTTCGTCGGGCTGCGCACCCTGCTGGCGCTGATCCCGCCGCTGGCGCTGCGCCACCCGATCAAGAAATGGGCGGCGGCGCTGGCGATCGCCGCCGCCTGGGGCTACACCCTGCTGGCCGGTTCGCCGGTGCCGGCCGAACGGTCGCTGCTGATGATCGTGCTGGTGCTGGCGGCGGTGCTGCTCGACCGGGCGGTGCTGTCGATGCGGCCGGTGGCGCTGGCGGCGGCCCTGCTGCTGCTGCTCCAGCCCGAGGAACTGACCGGGGCCAGTTTCCAGATGTCGTTCGCCGCCGTGGTGGCGCTGATCGCCCTGGCCGAGGCCTGGGCGCCGCATCAGGCGGCGTGGCGCGCCGCCCATCCCGGCCCGCTGGCCGCAGCCGGGCTCTATCTGGTTGGCATCAGCCTGACCACCCTCACCGCCGGCATGGTCACCGCCGCCTACGCCATCTACCATTTCAATCGTTTCGCGCTGTGGGCGGTGGCGGCCAACCTGATCGCCATCCCGCTGACCGGGTTCTGGGTGATGCCGTGGGCGCTGGCGCTGGCGCTGCTGCTGCCGTTCGGGCTGGAGGCGGTGGCGCTGGTGCCGATGGGCTGGGGAGTCGAGCTGGTCAACCGCGTCGCCGTCGCCGTCGCCGCCTGGCCCGAAGCCGCCATCGCCACCCCGCCCCTGCCGCTGGCCGGGCTGGTGGTCTTCACCCTCGGCGGCTGCTGGCTGTGCCTGTGGCGGGGCCGCTGGCGCCGCTGGGGGCTGGCGGCGATGGGGCTGGCCCTGCTGACGATGGCTTGGCCCGCCCCGCCCGACCTGCTGGTCGATGGCCATGCCGCCGCCTTCGCCCTGCGCACCGCCGACGGCAGCCTGCTGCTCAACGGCAAGGGCGGCGGCATCCTGCGCGACAGCTGGAGCCGCCGCGCCGGCCCGCCCGCCGACGAACCCTGGCCCGAGGACGGACTGTCCCGCGACAGCCGCCTGTCCTGCACCCCGGCCGGCTGCCGCTGGCGCCCCGACGGCCGTACCGTCGCGCTGATCCTCGACGACAGCGACATCGCCGCCGCCTGCGCCGAGGCCGCGATCGTCGTCAGCCGGGTGCCGCTGCGCCATGCCTGCCGCGGCCCCGCCACCGTGATCGACCGGTTCGACCTGTGGCGCGGCGGCACCCACGCGCTGTGGCTGCGGCCGGACGGAGTCGAGGTGCTGAGCGTCGCCGCCAGCCAGGGCAACCGCCCCTGGCGCCACCAACCGGCACGGCGGCGGCGGAATCCGTAGAAACAGATTGGGCTTTCGCCCAAACCCAACCGGGGCGATGCCCCGGCCCCCCTTTGTTTTTGAAAAAGAAGGGGGTTTGGGGCATCGCCCCAAGCGGGTGCGGGCGGCAGCCCGCTTGGCGAAAGCCAAATTGGCACCGAAGGACGCGCGGGGTATAGTCGCCGCCACCATGAGCACCGACCGCACCGCGCCCGCCGCCACCAATCCGAGCCGTCTTTCGCTGCTGCTGAAAGTGGCCCGCACCATGTCGCCCGATTTGATCCTGGCCAAGTCCTGGTCGTTCCTGGTCAAGCAGGCGAGCCGGCCGGTGCGGGGGCTGATGGCGGGCGGCAGCAGTTCCTATCTCGACCCCGACAGCGCCGGGGGGGCGCCGACGCCACGGCTCGCCACCATCGATTTCACCGCCGCCGCCGCCAATGCCGACACCCTGCGGGCGCTGTGCGCGCTGCATCTCGACCACCGCTTCGACCTGCTCGGCTCGGGCTGGGTCACGGTGGCGCGGGGCGAGACCGCGCCCGGGTTCGGCGAGTATCGTTACGGGCCCGATCCGGCCCTGCCCGCCGACTGGCGCGCGGCGATCGTCGCCGAGCACCGGCGCGGCAACCGCCGGCCGGCGCGCGAGATCCTGGACCTGATCGACGATCCCGACTGGCGGCCGATCGACTGGCAGGTCGATTTCCGCTCCGGCTATCGCTGGGAGGTCTCGACCTGGGGCCGCTCGATCGTCTACGGCCATCAGCCCGGCATCGACGTCAAGCTGCCGTGGGAACTGGCCCGCTTCCAGCATGCCGCCACCCTGGCCCAGGCCCATGCCCTGGCGGTGCAGGGGCTGCCCGGCTTTCCGCCGCCCGAGCGGCTGGTGGCCGAGTTCCGCCATCAGGTGCTCGATTTCCTCGGCGCCAACCCGCCCGGCTGGGGGGTCAATTGGGCCTGCGCGATGGATGTCGGCCTGCGCGCCGCCAATTTGCTGCTGGGCTGGGACCTGTTCCGCGCCCAGGGGGTGCGATTCGACGCCGCGTTCGAGGCCGAGCTGGCCGCCGCCGCCCGCGCCCACGGCCAGTACGTCTTCCGCTACATCGAGTGGCACGAGACCTACCGCGCCAACCATTACCTCGCCGATCTGTGCGGGCTGGCCTTCGTCGCCGCCTATCTGCCCGAGGCCGAGGAAAGCAAGAGCTGGCTCGGCTTCGCCGCCGACGAACTCGATGCCGAGATCCTGCGCCAGTTCACCCCCGATGGCGGCTGTTTCGAGGCCTCGATCGCCTATCACCGTCTGTCGGCGGAAATGGCGCTCTACACCGCCGCCCTGCTGGCCGGCCTGGGGCGGCCGCTGTCGGAGGCGGCCCAGCAGCGGCTGGCCGCCGCCCTGCGCTTCGCCGCCGCCACCACCCTGCCGTCGGGGGCGATGATCCAGATCGGCGACACCGATTCCGGGCGGATGGTCCGCGCCGCGCCGCTGTGCGATCCCGGCCCCGCCGGCCCGGTCGAGCGCGAACTCGACCCGGCCGAGCTGCTCGCCGCCGGGCGCGGCCTGTTCGCCGTCGCGCCCGAGGGGCTGCCGCCCGCCCCGGCCGAGGCCGGTTTCGCCACCGCCCTGGTCGAGGCGCTGGCCGGCGGCACCCGCTTCGCCGCCACCGCCCCGGCCTTGCCGGCGCTGCCGGCCCAGCCGGCGGACAGCGTGCCGGCGGGACGGGTGACGCGGATCCTGCCGCCCGACCCCACCGCGCTGGACGGGCTGGTGCCGCAGGCCTTCGCCGATTTCGGTCTGTATCTGTGGCGCGGCCCGCGCGCGCTGATCGCGGTGCGCTGTGGCCCGGTCGGCCAGAACGGGCGCGGCGGCCACGCCCACAACGACCAGCTCGCGGTCGAGATCGAGATCGACGGCGTGGCCTGGGCGCGCGATCCCGGCAGCTACGTCTACACCTCGGATCTGACCGCGCGCGACCGCTACCGCTCGGTGCTGGCCCATTTCGCCCCGCGCCGGGACGCAGAGGAACCGGCCCGGCTGCTGGCCCCGTTCCGGCTGGAGGATTGCGCCGAGGCGACGGCGCTGCGCTTCGGCCCGGATTTCCTCGGCCGCCATGTCGGCTTCGGCGACCCGGTGTGGCGCCGGGTGGCGATCGAGAACGGCGCGATCGTGATCGAGGACAGCCCCGGCCCGGCGGGAGAGACGGTGATCCGCCGCCCGGAGGAGCTGGCGGCGGCGTGGGGGCTGACGCTGCCCGTCTCGCCCGGCTATGGCCGGCTGGAGACGCGGCGGGGCTGAGCCAAAGCGTGACGCGGGTCGCCGCGTGGCGACCCGCCGGAACTCAGAGAATGATCTCGAAGGTTTCGTCGGCCTCGGTCAGTTGCAGCATCCGCAGCACGGTGTCGCGGGGATGCTGGAGCACCAGCTTGGAATTGACCGAAGCCAGTTCCTCGTGGGCGATGTAGAGCAGGCCCAGCCCGACCGAATCGATGTGGGACAGCCCGGACAGGTCGAACACCACCTTGGCCCCGCGCAGCTTCGTAACCCGCTCGACGATGGCCTGGAAATCCTCGTTGGCGGCGAAGTTCAATTGGCCGGCCAGCGCGACATGGGTGACGCCACCCTGCTCGGAAAAACGGTAATCCATCACCAAGGCTCCCTAGCTTCGGGCAGGACTATATCGACCCCCCAGCGCGAACGCCAGCGACAACCCGCCGGCCGCCAACGATGAAAATTCGATGACGGACGGGATCGCACAGCCCGCCGATGCCGCCCCATGCTATGGTCGGAGCCCCCCTGTTGCCAACCCCCGGACCGCCATGACCGTCGATCTTTCCCTCTCCGCCGCGTCCGACCGGACCGGCCGGCTGACCGCCCAGGTCCTGTTGATCGGCGAGCGGCTCGACACCCGCCGGCTGGAGGAGGGGCAGGTGCTCGGCACCGCCCCCCTGATCATCCGCGCCGGCAAGGAAGGCTTCGCCGTGCTGTTCCGCTACGGCGTCGCGGTGCTGTTCGGGCTGGAGCCGATGGAGGAAGCGATCTTCCTCGCCTCGCTGTCGAAGCTGGTGGCCGATCCGCTGCCGGTGCAGGCCCGCACCACCCTCGATTTGACCATCATCCCCGGCGAGGAAGACCGGGTCGATCAGGCCGGGGCGATCTCGCTCAGCGACAGCTGCCCGGAACGGCTGCAACTGGTCGCCGAGATGATGGCGCGCGATCTGGTGCTCGAACAATACGAGACCCGGATCGGCCGGGTGTTCGACGCGATCGAGCCGCTGGCCGCCTCGCTCGGGCGCGGCAGCCTGCGCCACCTGCGCCCGCGCGACCTGCTGGCCCAGATCGGCGAGGTGCTGCTGGCCGAACACCGGATGGTCGGCCGCGTCGAATTGCTGGAAAGCCCCGAGGTGCTGTGGGTCAAACCCGAACTGGAACGGTTGTTCGTCCGGCTCGAACGCGAATACGACCTGTCCGCCCGCAACCGCGCCCTCGACCGCAAGCTCGAAGTGATCTCCGATACCGCCGAAACCCTGCTCGACCTGATCCAGACCCGCTCCAGCATGAAGGTCGAGTGGTACATCGTGTTCCTGATCCTGGTCGAGATCGTGCTGACCCTCTATCAGATGATCACCGGCACCACCGGCTGGCACTGACGCCTGACGCGGGCTCCCGCCCGCGCGCTTCGCGCGCTCAATTGAATCAGTGACGCGGGCTCCCGCCCGCGGGCCCGGCCGGGGCGATGCCCCGGACCCCCTTGATTTTCATCGATAAAAAAGGAGGGGTTCGGGGAGCCTCGCTCCCCGAGCGGGGGGACGGGGCGGCAGCCCCGTCCGAGGAGTCAGACCCGAACGGCGGGATCGAGTTCGGGGTGGGCGGCGCGGAAGCCGGGAGCCAGCCGATCGACCTGATCGAGCAGGTCGCGCGCCTCGTCCTCGCGGCCGCTCTGAAGATAGACCACCGCGAGATCGTGATAGGAATCGAGGTCGGGGGATTCGCCGCCCAGCGCCACCGCGCGGCGCAGATGGGCGATGCCCTCCTCGCTGCGCCCTTGGGCGTGCATCACCACCCCCAGCCCCTTGGTGACGTAGATGTTGTCGGGATCGAGCGCCAGGGCGCGTTCGTTAGCGGCGCGGGCGCGGTCGAGATTGTCGAGGCGGTAGCTGACATAGCCATAGGCGGCCAGCGCGGCGACGTCGTCGGGCCGCCGTTCCAGCAGCTTTTCCAGCACCATCCCGGCCAGTTGGTATTCGCCGCGCCCGGTCAGCCGCTCGGCCATCGCCCGCATTTCCTCGACATCCTCGACCGGCGCCAGTTCGGCGGCGGCGCGGTCAAGGGCGACGGCATAGGAGCAATAGGGATTGTCGGCGTGAATGTCGCCGCGGATGGTCAGCCGGGTATTGGGACAGCCGCCCAGGCACAGCGCGCCATAGCGGCAGGAGCGGCAGGTTCCGGCCAGATCCTCCTTGCGCAGCGAACGGCTCCAGGCGAAACGCTCGGGATCCTCCCAGATCGCCCGCAGCGTCCGCTGGCGGAGGTTGCCCTCGATGAAGGCGCGGTCGCGGATCGAGGTACAGCCCAGCACGTCGCCGTTATGCAGGATGCCGAAGCTGCGCTTGCCGGCGTTGCAGCCGCGCCAATAGACCGGCTCGGCGCTGCGGAAGGCCCGGCTGCGCGCTTCGATTTCCTTGCGATTGTAGTAACCGATGCAATCGGCCGGATAGATGTGAATGCGCGGATCGTCGCTGTGGGCGTGGATGAAGGCGATCACCCGGTCCACCGCCTCGGGCGGCAGCAGCATGTCGCGGTTGGCCGGATCGGCGAAGCTGCCCATCGGCAGGCCGATCTGCACCTGCCAATTGTCGATGCCGATCTCCAGCAGCAGGGCGAGGATCGCCGGCAACTGGTCGATGTTGCGGCGCTGGACGGTGGTGATCACCCCGGCGGCGACCCCCTGGGCGATCATCTCCCGCAGCGCGGCGGTGCTGCGGGCGAACGAACCCGGCTTGCGGATGTAATCATGGGTTTCCCCCACCCCGTCGAGGCTGATCGCCAGGGTGCCGATCCCGGCGTCGCGGGCGCGGGCGATCAGCTCGGGGCCGAGCAGCCAGCCATTGCTGATCATGTTGGGGATCACCCCGCGCTGGCGCAGCCGGCGCACCAATTGCTCCCAATCCGGCCGCAGAAACGGCTCGCCGCCGGACAGGGTGACCCATTCCAGGCCGAGATCGGCCAATTGGTCGCACAGATCGAGCCCTTCGTCCGGGGTCAGCTCGTCGGGCAGCGGATGGGTGCAGGCCGAGCCGCAATGCTTGCAGCGCATGTTGCAGCCCATGGTGACTTCCCACACGCAGGTGATCGCCTGATGTTCCATCTCGTTCCTCCCGCCCCGGCGCCCGGCCGGCGGCCCGTTCGATCCTGCCCCGATCGCGCCGCCGCGCCCCGGATCCGGCCGGGGCGTGGCGGCGCGTGCCGTCCGGCTATTTGCCGGCCGGCGGCTGCGCCATGTAGCGGGCGATGATCGGCCCGGAGGAGTCGAACGGCGGCGGCACGTTGTAAAGCTGGCCGGTCGGCGGCCGCACGGCGTAGAGCGGATGGATCGGGAAGCCGTATTTCAGCACGCAGCCGGCGGCCTTCTCGCCCGGGAACACCGCATATTCGGCGATACAGTTGTGGCGGCTGGGCAGGGAGACCTGGCCGGCATGCTCGCCCTCGCATTCGGCGAAGGCCAGCGCCGGGAAGCTGTCCAGACCGGCCGCCGCCTCCATCGCCGTGTCGGTCGCGGCCGCCACCTTGATGTGGACTTTGCGCGTGTCGGCGACCTCGCCCTGGCCCCACGGCCGGATCAGTTCGAAGGTGACCTCGGCCTCCCCCGCCTTGGCGGCGAAGAAGGTGAAGGTGGTGATCGTCGCGCCGCCGACCTGGGTCAGGGCCGGGCGCGCCGTCACCCCGACCAGCACGACCGGGCCGATCAGGTGGCTCACCCCCCACACAAAGCCGGTTCCGTCATGGCTGGGCAGCGGAATGGAAAAAACATGGCTGGCGACCACCGTCTTTTCGCTCGCGTTCATCCTCGTTACTCCCTGGAAGCCGGCCGGCCCGGCCCCACGGACCGGGGCCGGCCGAAGGAATGGTCGGGTCGGGCCGCCCGCGATCAGCGGGGCGGCTGAGCCATGTAGAAGGCGATGATCGGCGGCGTGTGCCCCTCCGCCGGAGCGCGGACGTTGTAGAGCGGGGTGATCGGGAAGCCGTATTTGACCCCGCCGCCGCCACCGGCCAGCACGCCATAGGGCTGGATGCAGTTGGTGCGGCTGGGCAGGGTCACCTTGCCGGCATGCTCGCCCTCACATTCGGCGAACAGCAGGGCGGGGAAGCTTTCCTGGCCGGCGGCGGCGACCAGCGCCTCGTCCGGCGTCGCCACCACGGCGATCTTGATGTGGCGCCGGTCGGCGACCTCGCCCGGACCCCACGGCCGGATCAGCTCGAAATCCACCTCCGCCGCACCGGCCTTGGCGGCGAAGAGGGTGAAGTGGGTGATCACCGTCCCCCCCGGCAGCCCGGACACCGCCCGGCTCTGGCTGGTCTCGACCAGCACGATCGGGCCGGAGATCCGGCTCACCCCCCACAGGAACCCGGTCGAACCGGGGTCATAGGACGACAGGTCGATGGTGAAAACATGTCCGGCTTGTACCGTCCGTTGCGCATCACTCATGGGAAACCTCCCGGTCCCGAAACCAGCCCCACGGCTGGAGGTGAAGCATCATATCATGTACACCGCCGATTAGGAGAATTTATGGTTATTTGAGTCGCAAAACACGCAATGAAATTATACCTACAATCTTAGGGAGATGGTCCGACCCCAGGACCGCCCCCGCCGCCGTCGCCGATGGACAGACCCCGCCGCCTGCTTCATGATCGGCCCCGGCACTTCGCGACCATTCCCCCGGGGGGGCGGAGCAGGGAAAGGGAGGCAGATGGCGACCATCGTCTATGGCGTGTGGGACGGCGCGGCGATCGACCACCGCGACGGCAACGGCGAGGCCGACGGCGATCTGCCGGCGCTGGCCGGATTTGGGGAATTCAATCCGGGCAATCCGATCCGCGCCTTCATCGGCGACCGCGGTTTCCTGGTGTTCGACCGGGGCGTCAGCCTGCTCGACGCGCTGCGCCGCCAGTTCGTCAAGGCGCTGGAGCAATCCTGCGGCAAATGCACCCCCTGCCGGATGGGCTCGACCCTGATCGGCGACGCGCTGGCGGCGCTGGCGCGGGGCGAGCCGGCGGCGATCGGGCTTGAGCTGATCGAGACCCTGGCCCGGCAGATGGCCGACACCTCGCTGTGCGGGCTGGGGCGCACCACCCCGGTGGCGCTGCTGGCGGCGCTGGCCCATTTCCGCGATGAGATCGAGGCCGAGATCGCCCGGGGCGGGGCGCAGCCCGAACAGCCCGGGCTCGATTACATGACCGCACCCTGCATCGAGGCCTGTCCGTCCAAGATCAACGTGCCGCGCTACATCGATTACATCCGCGACGGCAAGCCCGAGCACTCGCTCGGGGTGATCCTGCAGAAATATCCGATGGCCGCCACCTGCGGCCGGGTCTGCGTGCGGTTCTGCGAGATGGCCTGTCGCCGCAACCTGGTCGATGAGGCGGTGGGGATCAAGACCCTCAAGCGTTATGTCGCCGACCACCAGAAGGGGCCGAACGCCCTGCGCTTCACCCGCGACCTGATCGCCCATTCCCAGCCGGCCGAGCTGCGGGTGGCGGTGGTCGGCGCCGGCCCGGCCGGGGTGTCCTGCGCCTATCACCTGCTGCTGCACGGCTACCCGGTCGATATCCTCGAGGCGCGCGGCGAGGCCGGCGGGATGGCGGCGATCGGCATCCCCAGCTATCGCCTGCCCAAGGACGTGCTGCATTCCGAGACCGACATCATCGCCACCCTGGGCGGGCGCTTCCTCTACGATCAGGCGCTCGGGCGCGATTTCTCGATCGACGACCTGTTCGCCCGGGGCTACCGCGCGGTGTTCCTCGGCCTCGGCTGTCAGCAGGGGGCGCCGATGGGCGTCGCCGACGAGCGCGCCGACGCCCCCGGCTATCAGACCGGGATCAGCTTCCTGCTCCAGGTCCACGACCACATCGCCGGGGTGCGGCCGACCCGGCTGGAGGGCGACGTGGTGGTGGTCGGCGGCGGCAACGTGGCGATGGATTGCGTCCGCTCGGCGCTCAGGATGGGGGCGGCGCGGGTCCACCTGCTCTATCGCCGCACCCGCGAGGACATGCCGGCCGACCGCGAGGAGATCGACGCCGCCGAGGCCGAGGGGGTGCTGGTCCATTACCTCACCAACCCGTCCCGGGTGCTGTATGACGCGACCGGCCGGGTCAGCGGGGTCGAGGTGGTGTCGATGCGCCAGACCGAGCGCGACGCCAAGGGCCGCCGCAACGTCGAGCCGATCCCCGGCAGCGAGCGGCGGATGGACTGCACCCTGGTGATCGCCGCGATCGGCCAGCAGGTCAGCCAGGGCACCCTGCGCCCCGAGGACGGGGTCGGCCGCTCGCGCTGGGGCGGGGTCGAGACCGAGTCCGAGTCCCTCGCCACCGCCCGGCCGGGGGTGTTCGCCGGCGGCGACTGCGTTTCCGGCCCCTCGACCCTGATCCACGCGATGGCGGCCGGGCTGAAGGCGGCGCGCAACATCGACGATTACCTCCAGTTGGGCCATCCCCGCTTCTTCCCGCGTTCGCGCATGCGGCAGATCCTGACCGAGCACAGGCTGCTGGCGGCCGATTGCGTCGAGGTGCCGGTGCGGCTGGAATATCGCGTCCACCACCCCGAACTCGATCCCGAGGTGCGCCGCACCATGTTCGAGGAGGTCGAGGCGACCATCTCCGACGAGGAGGCCTACCGCGAAGCCCGCCGCTGCATGCGCTGCTACCGCATCTACACGGCGATCACCGCGCAACCGATCCCGGAAGGAGCCGCCTGATGAGCCCGACCCCGACCCCGCCGGCCGAAACCGCCGCCCCCGTCGGCGCGGGGGCGATCGGCCTGACCCTCGACGGGCGCGCCGTCACCGCCCGGCCGGAGGAGACCATCCTCGCCTGCGCCCGCCGCCACGGCGTGATCATCCCCACCCTGTGCGAGATGAACGACATCGACCACGCCCCCGGCACCTGTCGGGTCTGCGTGGTCGAGATCGACAGCCCCGGCCACGAGCCCGGCCAGCTGGTGGCGAGCTGCGCCACCCCGGTACGGGCCGGGATGAGCGTGCGCACCCGCAGCCGCCGGGTGCGCGACGCCCAGCGGCTCCAGGTCGAACTGCTGCTGGCCGACCACAATCAGGATTGCGCCACCTGCGTCCGCCACGGCAATTGCGAATTGCAGGACGTCGCCCAGCATGTCGGGGTGACCGGCAACCGCTTCTTCGACCGCGCCCGCACCTTCGGGCGCGGCATCGACGATACGTCGCCGGCGATGATCCGCGACATGACCAAATGCATCCGCTGCCAACGCTGCGTCACCGTCTGCCGCGACGGCCAGACCGTCGATGCGCTGGTGGTGACCGGCACCGGCCAGGATACCGCGATCGGGCTGCATCACGGCCTCAGCCAACGGGAGTCGAGCTGCGTCGCCTGCGGCCAGTGCGTGCTGGTCTGCCCGACCGGGGCGCTGGGCGAGCGCGACGAGACCGAGCGGGTGCTCGATTACCTGTTCGATCCCGAGATCGTCACCGTGGTCCAGTTCGCCCCGGCGGTGCGGGTCGGCTTCGGCGAGGAATTCGGCCTGCCCCCCGGCACCAATGTCGAGGGCCAGATCATCGGCGCGCTGCGCCGGCTGGGCGCCGACATCGTGCTCGACACCAATTTCGCCGCCGATCTGGTGGTGATGGAGGAAAGCGCCGAACTGCTGCGCCGGCTGGGCGGGCAGCGGCGGCCGACCTTCACCTCCTGCTGTCCGGCCTGGATCAATTTCGCCGAACGCCACTACCCCGATTTGCTGCCGCTGCTGTCCTCGACCAAGTCGCCGCAGCAATGCCTGGGGGTGATCGCCAAGACCTACCTGCCCGAGCGGATGGGGATCGACCCGGCGCGGATCCGGGTGATCTCGATCATGCCCTGCACCGCCAAGAAGGACGAGCGCACCCGGCCGCAACTGTCCGCCGACGGGGTGGCCGAGATCGACGTGGTGCTGACCACCCGCGAATTCGCCCGCCTGCTGCGCCGCCAGGGGATCGATCTGCGCCAGCAGGCGCCGTCGAGCTTCGACAATCCCTACATGAGCGCCTATTCCGGCGCCGGGGCGATCTTCGGCACCACCGGCGGGGTGATGGAGGCGGCGGTGCGGACGATGTTCCACCTCGTCAATGGCGGCGAACTGCCCCAGATCGAGTTGGACCAGCTGCGCGGCTTCGACGGCGCCCGCATCGCCACCATCCCGGTCGGCGGCGCGGTCGGCACGGTCAAGGTGGCGATGTGCCACGGCCTGCGCCCGACCCGGGCGATCTGCGAGGCGGTGCGGGCCGGCACCGCCGATTTCGACTTCATCGAGATCATGGCCTGCCCCGGCGGCTGCGTCGATGGCGGCGGCACCCTGCGCTCGAAGAAGGCCTACCTGCCCTACGCCCTCAAACGGCGCGAGACCCTGTTCGCGATCGACCGCGCCACCCCGGTGCGCCAGTCGCACAACAACCCGCAGATCCAGGCGCTCTACCGCGACTTCCTCGGCACCCCCTATTCGGAGAAGGCGCACGGGCTGCTGCACACCTACTACACCGACCGCGCGGTCGAAATGTCGCTGACCGTCAAGCAGGTGTGGCAGGACATCACCATGAGCACGATGGTCTACTGAACCTCGCGCGCGAACATGCACCGTTCAGAGTGATGTGGGCTCCGCCCACCCCCGCCAAGGGCCGCAAGGCCCTTGGAACCCTTTGGTGGTCGGGCGCGGAGCGGCCTGTCAGCTTGGGCGCGGATGTTTGCCGCGCGAAGGGCAAGGAAAGGGTTCCAAGGGCCTTCGGCCCTTGGCGGGGGCGGGCAGAGCCCGCGTAACCTTACCTCACGGCGGGACGGCCGGGGGCAGATCGATCCAGAACAGGCTGCCGCGTCCGGGCCGGCTTTCGACTCCGACCGCGCCTTCCATCTCCTCAAGGATGCGGCGGCTGAGGGCGAGGCCGATGCCGGTGCCCTCGATGCCGGAGCGTTCGGCGCCGAGGCGGTTGAACGGGGTGAACAGTTCCGCCACCCGTTCCGGCGGGATGCCGGGGCCGGTATCGGCGACGCTGACCCGCACCCGGCCGGTGGGATCGCGGCCGAGCGACAGGCGGACCGAGCCGCCCTGGTGATTGTATTTGACCGCGTTCGACAGCAGGTTGACCAGCACCTGACGCAGCCTGAGCCGGTCGGCCCGGGCGGCGAGATCGGCACCGGCGGCCAGCTCGACGCTGACGCCGCGCTCGCGCGCCAGCGGCTGGATCAGGTCGGCGCATTCCCGCAGCACCGGCACCAGTTCGACCCGATCGAGCGTCAGGTCGATCCGGCCGGCCTCGACCCGGGCAAGATCGAGGATGTCGTTGATCAGTTCGAGCAGATGGCTGCCGGCGTGATAGATCGCGGCGATCCGCTCGCGCTGGGCCTCGGCCAGGGTCGGGTCCATCATCACGAACTGGGAAAAGCCGAGGATGGCGTTCATCGGCGTGCGCAGTTCATGGCTCATGTTGGCGAGGAAGGCCGACTTGGCCCGGCTGGCCGCCTCGGCGCTGTCGCGGGCGGCGCCCAGCTCGCGCTGGCGGGCGATCTCGTCGGTGAAGTCGCTGAAGATGTCGAACAGATACTGGACCCGGCCCTGGGCGTCGCACACCGCGCCGGCATTGGAATAAGAGGGGAAGGTGGTGCCGTCGGCGCGGCGCAGGCCGATCACCCCGGTCCAGCCCTGCCCGGCGGCCAGCGCCTGGGCCCGCTGGCGCACCGCATCCGCCTCGGGATCCTCGACCAGGGTCAGGTAATGGCGCCCGGTCAGCGCCGCCGCCTCGTGGCCGGTCATGGTCAGACAGGCGCGGTTGGCGAACAAAATCCGCCCCTCGGCATCGGCGATGCCGACCCCCTGCGGCGAGGAATCGAGGATGCGGCGGAACAGATCGAGGCGGACGATGATCGCCTCGCGCTCGGTGACGTCGAGCAGGGTCCCGGCCAGCCGCAGCGGCACCGCGCCACCGTCGGAGACGACGTGGAAGCGGCTGACGACGTGGCGCAGCTCGCCATCGGGGCGGCGGATGCGGAACATCAGGTCGCTCTCGCTTTCGCCGGGCTCGCCGCCCCGGCAACAGGCCCGCACCCGGTCGCGGTCCTCGGGCTCGATCGCGGCGATCAGGCTGTCGAGGCTCGGCATGCCCTCGGCCGGGTCGCGGCCAAGGATGGCGAAGGTGGTGGCCGACCAGGCCAGCCGGCCGCTGGCCGGCTCGTAGTCCCACCAGCCCAGCCCGGCCAGGGTCTGGGCCTGCTCCAGCCGGCGGTGGGTCTCCTCGGCCTGGCGGCGGGCCTGATGCAGTTCGGACAGGTCGCTGACCACCCCGATGTAATGGGTCACCACGCCGTGGCGGTCGCGCCGGGCGGCGACCGACAGCCATTGCGGATAGGGTTCGCCCGATTTGCGCCGGGTCCACACCTCGCCGCGCCAGCCGCCCTCGGCGACCAGCCCCGGCCACAGCCGGGCGGTGCCGGCCGGATCGAGCAGACCGCCCAGATCGCGGCCAACCGCCTCCTGGGGGGCATAGCCGGTGATTTCGCCGAGCGCGGCATTGGCGGCGAGGATCCGCCCGGCGCGGTCGGCCACCACGATCCCCTCGCGCGCCGAATCGAACACTTCGGCCACCAGCCGGCGGCGGTCCTCGCTGCCGCGCAGATGGATCCGCAGCAGCGCCAGCAGCGCCAGGGTCAGCGCGCCATAGGCCAGCCCGTAGAACGCCGCCTTGTCGCGCCAGTCGGCGAGGAATTCCAGCGGCGCCCGCCCGATCAGCATCAGATAGGGCAGGCTTTGCAGCTTGCGGTACTGGAACAGCCGCGACACCCCGTCGAGCGGCGAGACGATCTCGCTCTCGCGCAGGCCGGCCCCGGGCGCCATCGCCGCGCGCAGATGGTCGTGCGGCAGCGGCCGCCCCAGTTCGGTCGGCAGCGCCGGCTCGCGCGCCGCCAGCCGCAGATTGTTGTCAAGCAGGGTGGCCGAGGCAAACAACGGCAGCGGCAGCGCGGCGAGCACGGCCTGGAAATAATCCGGCCGCACCGTCACCTCGATCAGGCCGAGCAGGCGGCCGTCACCGGCACGCACCGGCCGGCCCAGGCTGAGCTGCCCCGCCTCGGCCCCGGGCAGCAGTTCAACCAACAGCCCACCACCGGGATCGGCCTGCATCCGCCGCAGCAACGCCGCCCCCGGCCAACTGGCGCCGCCCCCGGCGGGAAAGCGGGCGAGGCCGGCGGCGTCGCGCACCACCATCCCCGTTCCCTCGGGCAGGAACGCGCTCCACCGCGCCAGATCGCGCTCGATCTCGGGCGACACCGCCGCGCGCCCGGAGGCGGCCAGCAACGGCACCGCGTCACGCACCGCCTCGGTCAGCACCAGATCGATCCGCCGCAGCGCGGCGGCGATCTGGCGGTCGATCCGGTCGATCTGACGGGCCGACACCGCCCGCGCCGCCGCATAATCGCGCTGGTGGGAGCGGACCAGATCGACCGCCAGGATCGCCCCCACCCCGACCAGACTGACCATCAGGGCGAGCGGCCCCACCCACCGCACCGGATCGGCCCCGCGTGACGCCAACCGCAAAAAGCGGAACCGCCGTGCCATCACCATCCCACCTGTCGCGTCACACTGTTGGTTAGGTGTGCCGCTTTAACCGAAAGGAAAGGGGGACCGGCAGGAAAAATGGCGGCACCGGCGCGAAAGTCCGGGGCCGCCCCCAGGGCAGAGGCCTAATCCTCTTCGTAATCGCCCGCCTCGGCGCGGCGATGGCAGGCCGGGCAGTTGGACTTGACCTTGACCTCGGGCCGGGCCCATTCGCGCGCAGGGAAGTCGTGGCGCCGCAGGAAATCGGGGTTTTCGGTCAGCCGCAGCGGCGTGCCGGCGGGATCGACCCGCGCCATCACCCGGCGGGCGACCTTGCCGCCGGCCCGGTCGGCGGCGCCGGCCACCAGCACGGCGCGGATGTGGGCGGCCTGCTCCGGCTTCAGCGTCACCCGGTCGCCGTAATGGTCGGACAGGGTGTCCATGATCCGCTCCCACGAGCGGGCGGGCAGGAAGGCGGGCTGGAACGCCATGTGGCATTCGCCGCACCGGGCACGGGTGTCGGGGTCGGTCACCGGCGCCACCTGATCGGCGAGGGCGGGCGGGGCCAGCAGCAGGGTCAGGCCGGTCAGCAGCAGCAGGGGGCGCATCGTCGTCTCCGTCATTTCGACATCAGGAAGGTGAGGTAGTCGCCGCGATCGCGCGCCGAGCAGGCCCGCCCCAGCACCGCCGGGCAGTCGCGGTCGAACCGTTCCGTCACCTTGTCGGGATCGGTGAAGCGGGAGGGGGTGGCCGACAGCGCCGCCGGGCGGATCTCGCGCCCGGTCTTGGCATGGCGGCCGGGCCGGGTCGGATCGTCGCCATGGCAGGTGGCGCAGGCGGCCAGCTCGGCATTGGCGCCGGTACGGGCGCGGTAGAGCTTTTCGCCGCGCTCGGGCGAGAAGGCGGTGAAGGCGGGATCCTCGGCCCGCGCCGCCTTGGCCAGCCCGGCCAGCAGGGCGTCGCGGGCGGGGTCGCCGGCCCGGGCCGGCCCGGCGGCCAGCAGCGCCGCCGCCAGCCCGCCGCCGAGCAGCAGCAGGCGCAGCGGCTGGGGCGCGCGTTGGGACGGACGCGGCCGCAGCCAGCGGCCGCGCACCAGCCACATCACCAGCCCGACATGCAGGCCGATCGCCGCCAGGGCGAGATTGCTGAGGCCCTCATGCAGGTCCTCGACCGCCGGATGGCCGTCGGCGACCACCCCGCTCCAGCCCGCCGCGCCGACCGCCACCAGCACCAGGGCGGCAAAGGCCAGCATCGCCGCCGGGCGGCCGGGCCGGACCAGCGCCAGCGGCCCGCGCGGGGTGGCGACCACCGCCAGCGCCAGCCGGGCCAGCACCGCCCCCACCACCCACCAGCCGGCGAACACATGCATCCGGTAGGTGTCCTCGTCGGCGGTCAGCCAGGCCACCAGGAAGCCGCCGGCCAGGGCGGCGTGCCACAGCCGGCCGGCGGCCCGCTCCCAGGCGGGCACCGGCACCGGCCGGGCCTCGGCACCGGCCGGGCTCATCGCTCATCCCCCCCGCGCTGATGGTCGCGGTGATGGTGGTCGCGCCGGTCGCGACGGTCGTGGTCGTCGTCATCATCGTCGTCGTCATGGTGGCGCCGGCCGGGACCGGCGGTGTCGCGGCCGCCACCGCCGGCAGGCAGATAGCCGGTGTCGGAACCACGGCCGGGAGCGGGGGCGGTCGCGGCCGGGCCGGCGGCGCCGGAGCCGGCGGCGGGAACGGCGCCGTCGCTCGCGGCATAGACGGTGGCGGCGGTGGCGACCAGCGCGGCGGCGGCCAGCCCTTGCAGGATCATCTTGCCAATCATGGCGGGAACTCCCTTCAATCACGTTGGCACCGATCCTGACAGGACGCGCCTGAACCGACGGTGACGCGCCGAGTCATCGCCGGTTCATCCGCGATCGGCTAAAAAGGACGGCATGAGGAAAATCCCGCTCCTGGCGCTGACCCTGGCGCTCGCCCTCGCCGCCGCCGCCGCGCCGGCCCGGGCCGACGACCATGACGACGGCCCGGGCCGCAGCGGCTGGCGCCATGGCGGTCACGACGACGACGATCACGACCGCGCCCGCCGGGCGGTGCTGGCGGGCGAGATCCTGCCGCTCGGCCGGCTGCTCGACCGGGTCGAGCGCGATTTCGGCGGCGAGATGATCGAGGCCGAACTCGACACCCACCATGGCCAGCCGGTCTACGAGATCAAGCTGATCGACCGCGACGGCACGATGCGCAAGTTGATCTACGACGCCCGCGACGGCACCCTGCTGAAAAGCAAGGAGCGGCGATGAGAGTGCTGGTGGTCGAGGACGAGCCGCGTCTGACCCTGCGGCTGGAACAGGCGCTGGAGGCGGCCGGCTTCGTGGTCGATACCGCCTATGACGGCGAGACCGGCTGTTATCTCGGCGAGACCGAGCCCTATGACGCGGCGGTGCTCGATCTCGGCCTGCCCCGGCTCGACGGGGTGTCGGTGCTCGGCCGCTGGCGCGCCGCCGGCAAGACGCTGCCGGTGCTGGTGCTGACCGCGCGCAGCCGCTGGGCGGAAAAATCCGCCGCCTTCGCCGCCGGGGCCGACGATTACGTCACCAAACCGTTCGAGATGGAGGAGGTGGTGGCCCGGCTGCGCGCCCTGATCCGCCGCGCCGCCGGCCATGCCAGCCCGGAACTGGCCTGCGGCCCGCTCCGGGTCGATACCCTGGCGGGCAAGGCCAGCCTCGACGGGCTGCCGCTGGCGCTGACCGCGCAGGAATTCCGCATCCTGTCCTATCTGGCCCATCACCAGGGGCAGGTGGTCGGGCGGAGCGAACTGATCGACCATGTCTATGACCGCGACGCCGACCCGGATTCCAACGTGCTCGACGTGCTGATCGCCCGCATCCGCCGCAAGCTGGGGGTCGAATTGATCCACACCCTGCGCGGCCAGGGCTGGCGGCTCGACCCGCCGGCGGAGGGGGAATGACCGCGCCGCCGCCGGCCGGGCGGCGGCCGCTGTCGCTGCGCACCCGGCTGATCCTCGGCGCCGGGCTGTGGCTGGCCCTGGCCCTGGCGGTGGGGGGCGGGGTGCTGAGCGCCGCCTTCCGCGACACGGTCGAGACCGGCCTGCACGAACGGCTGCGCGCCCAGCTGCGCGCCCTGACCGCCCAGGTGTCGTTCGCCCCGGACGGCGCGGTGCGGGTCGGCTCGCAACTGGGCGATCCGCGTTTCGACCAGCCTTATTCCGGCTGGTACTGGCAGGTGTCGGACGGCACCGCGCCGCTGGCCCGCTCGCGCTCGCTGTGGGACGCGGCGCTGCCGGTGTCGCCGCCGGCCGGCGACGGCAGCGTCAGCTTCCGCCGCGACCGCGGGCCGCGCCAGGAGGAGCTGGAAACCGCCGAGCGCGACCTGATCTTCCCCGACGGCAGCCGGCCGCTGCATGTCGCCGTCGCCGCCCCGCGCCGCGAGGTCGAGGCGGAGGTCGGCCGCTTCCATCTGCTGCTGCTGCTGGCGCTGGGCGGGCTGGGGCTCGGGCTGATCACGGCGGTGGCGGTCCAGGTCGGCTACGGCCTGCGCCCGCTCGGCCGGCTGGCCGGGGCGCTGGCCCGGCTGCGGCGCGAGGGCGGCCGGCTCGATCCCGACGCCCCGGCCGAGATCGCCCCGCTGGTGGTCGCGCTCAACGAACTGCTCGACCACGACGCCCAGTTGATCGCCCGCGCCCGCGCCCATGTCGGCGCGCTGGCCCACGGGCTCAAGACCCCGCTGGCGGTGATCGAGGCCGAACTGGCCGCCCCCCGGC
This sequence comes from Phaeospirillum tilakii, assembly GCF_042683125.1. NCBI lineage: Bacteria > Pseudomonadati > Pseudomonadota > Alphaproteobacteria > Rhodospirillales > Rhodospirillaceae > Phaeospirillum > Phaeospirillum tilakii. The sequence continues at coordinate 46,758 of NZ_JBHUIY010000011.1, read as the reverse complement.
CCGACCGCGCCGAGATCAACGCCCAGATCGGCCGGCTGGCCCGGCTGGTCGAGGTCCATCTCGCCCGCGCCCGCGCCGAGGCGGCGCCGACCGGCCCGCTCGGGGCCCGGGTGGCGGTGGCCGAGGTGGCGGGCGAGCTGCGCGCCGCGCTGCTGAAGATCCATGCCGGCCGCGCTCTGACGATCGAGATCGCCTGCGCCCCCGACGCGCTGGCCCCGCTCGGGCGCGACGATCTGGCCGAGATCCTCGGCAATCTGATGGACAATGCCTGCAAATGGGCGCGGGGCCGGGTGCGGGTGCGGGCCGACGAAAGCGGCCTCGCCGTCGAGGATGACGGGCGCGGCCTGTCGGCCGAGGAATGGGCGCTGGCCACCCAGCGCGGCACCCGCCTCGACCTGTCGATTCCCGGCTCGGGGCTGGGGCTGGCGATCGTCAGCGACCTCGCCGCCCTGCTCGGGCTCAGGCTCGGCTTCGGCCGCTCCGACTGGGGCGGCCTCGCCGTCACGCTGTCCTGGCCGCCCCCCGGCGGCTGAACGCCGGACCGGCAACGAGGCCGGACCGGCGCGGCGGCGCGTCTTACTTCGAGGACGCGTCCTTGGCCGGCTCGGTCTTGGCCGGCATGTCCTTGGCGACCTTGGCCTGGACGTTGGCCAGGGTCCCCTTCAGCTGGTCGATCGCCGGCGGCAGGGCATCGACCGCCTTCTGCCCCAGTTCGACCGCCTTCAGCGCACCGACATTGAGGGCGTCCTTGACGGCCGGGGCCTTCTTCTGCAGCTCTTCCGCCGCCTTCTGGCCGAAGGCCTGAAGGTCGCCGGCCACCTTCACCGCCCGCTCCTTGTACTCCGGATGCTCGACCAGCGCCTGATTGAGGGCGTCGGACGCCTTCTTCTTGAGATCCGAAAACAAACCCATCACCGTTCCCCTCCTCCACTGTGACCGGACGGGCCGCAACGGGCGGCGGCCCTGCCTCGCGGTCGCGCCGCCACCATACCTCCACCGCGCCGTCAAGAGCAATGGTGCCCGGCGGCGAGAATCCTGGCGAGATGACGCCGGCTGGCGGCCAGATCGGCCCGCGCCGCCGCGATCGCCGCCGCCACCGCCGCCGGGCCGAGCCCGCGCCCGCCTTCGTCGGCGCGCCAGCGGAGCCGGGCGGCCAGAATCCGTTGGTCCAGCGCCACCCGCCGCCGGGCCAGGGCCAGCACCGCCGCGTGACGCGCCGCCCCCTGCCCCGCCGCGACCAGCAGCGCCGGCTCGATCGGCCCGTCGAACCGCCGCTCCAGCCCGTCGAGATCCATCCCACTCCCCGTCTTTGCCTCGGCGCCGGGATAATGGGATAAATCCCACCAATGGCGCAAGCGGGAACGCTGGGAAAAATCCCATTACCCCCCCAGGTCAGGGCGTCGCGCCCTGGCGGCGGCGCAGCGCCGCGCAGGGATCCTCGCGTTCGGGCCGGCCGGTGAACCAGACCAGATCGAACGGCACCGTGGCGGCATGGAAACGGGCGGCGACGGCGGCGGGATCGGTTTCGCCCTCGGCCACCTCGACCAGCCCGACCGTCCGCATGACGAGGCCGGGGGCCAGCCGGCGCAGCCGGGCCGGCACGCCGCGATCGGCGCGGACATGGCCGGCCCCGGCGATCAGCACCACCGGGCCGGTCCCGGCCAGGGCGGCGACGGTTTCGGCCATGCTGGCGTCGCGGGCCTGCTGGACCCGGACCATGCCGGGGATCGCCGCCTCGGGCATCAGGCCGCAATGGCTGGCGCGGATCTCCTCGGCGAGGTCGGCCTGCTCGGCCTCGGGCAGCGGCTGGTCGAGGCCGAGCCGGGCGATCAGCTCGGCCGGGGCGGTGCCCCGCGCCACCGGCCGGGTCAGCGCCGCCGGCAGATTGGCCCCGGCCAGCCGGCCGCCGGCCGCCAGCGCGGCGGCGGCGATCGGCTGATACAGCCGCCAGGCGGGCCAGCCGCGCGCCTCCCACGCCATCGCCGCGCCGAACTGGTCGAGCGGCCCGGCCCGGGCGGCGTCGAGCGCGCCTTGCCGGTCCTGGTCGATCATCTCGAACGCCACCGTCGGCGCCGGGCCGGCGGCGGCCAGCGCGGCCACCAGCCAGGCCTGGAGGGCGTGATGGTCGGGATTGTCGTGGGTTTCGCCCAGCCCGACCGCGCCGGCCCCGGCCAACAGCGCCACCGCCTCGGCCGGGGTGACGAAACGGCCGTCGGCGGGGGCCCAGATCCGCCCGGCCAGCGGATGGGACGAGGCCAGCGCCGGGACCGGCGGCAGCGGCGGAGAGGGAAGCTCGGCACAGGCGGAAGCGAACATCGGCGGCACCAGCAGCAGCAGGACGGCGAGCAGACGGCGGACGGACATGGGACCTCGCGGCGGAGCGGCGCGGCGGCCACGGGTTGTGGCGGCGCGACGGGGCGGATTATACCTGTGCGGGCGGGCGCGGCGAAGGGCGGCGCGGCGACGGTCCAAGGGAGCGATGGAAACGGGCGATGGCGGCGGGAAGCGGCAAATGGCGCGGCGCGCTGTCGATCCAGGCCATGCCGGTGCTGGCAATGGCGCTGGTGGTGCTGCTGCTCGGGGTGCTGCTCGGGCTGCTGCGCCAGAACGAGCACGAAAGCCGGGCCCAGACCCTGTCCCAGGACGTGATGTGGGTCGAGCAGGGGCTGCATTTCCACCTCACCGCCATCGGCGAGGGGCTGGTGCGGCTGGCCGACCGCGTCGCGCGCGAGGGGATGCTCGACCCCGGCTTCCTCGGTGAAAGCGGCACGCTGATCGCCGCCCATCCCGAACTGCGCCGGATCGTGCTGCGCGACGCCGACGGCACGCTGCGCTTCGTCGCCCCGCCGGGCGATCCCCTCCCCAAGACCGAGGTCGCCCCCGACTGGTACGACGGTTTCGCCCTCACCCCCCCGGTCGGCCAGCCGGCCTATGGACGGCCCTACTGGCTGCCGCATGGCGGCGGGGTGGTGATGGCGGTGTCGGTGCCGGTGCTGCGCCAGGGCCAGCCGATCGGGCTGGTGTCCGCCACCCTGTCGCTCGACCGCCTGCTGTCCGAGCAGGTGCCCTGGTGGTTCGCCCAGAAATACCGGATCGAGATCCTCGACGAGAACGGCGCGGTGCTGGCGGAACGGACCCGCGCCGAACCGGACGAGCCGGGGCTGGTCCATCTCGGCCGGCTCGACCCGCCGGGAGCCGGACTGTCGATCCGCGCCATCGCCTACAGCGGCAAGCCCGATCTCGCCCGCACCCTGCTGGCGGCGGCGATCTTCGCCCTGGCCCTGTCGGCGATCCTCAGCCTGTGGGCGCTGCGCCGCCACCAGCGCCGCCGCCTCGCCGCCGAACAGGCGCTCCGGGCCGAACACGCCTTCCGCAAGGCGATGGAGGAGGCGCTGACCATCGGCATGCGGGCGCGCGACCTCGACGGGCGGGTCACCTACGTCAATTCCGCCTTCTGCCGGATGGTCGGGCGCGGCCCGGAGGAACTGATCGGGGCGGCGCCGCCGATGCCCTACTGGGCGCCCGAGGAGGTCGAGACCTATCAGGCGATGTTCAATTCGGTCCAGCGCGGCGAGGCGCCCGACCAGGGCTTCGAGCTGACGCTGTGCCGCCGCAACGGCGAACGCTTCCACGTCCTGGTCTACGAGACCCCGCTGATCGACAGCGAGGGGCGGCAATCGGGCTGGATGGCCTCGGTGGTCGACATCACCGAGCGCGAGCGCGCCGCCGACCTGTCGCGCCAGCAGCAGGACCGGCTGCAACGCACCGCCCGCCTGATCACCATGGGCGAGATGGCCTCGACCCTGGCCCACGAGATCAACCAGCCGCTGTCGGCGATCGCCAGCTACGCCACCGGCTGCCTCAACCGCCTCGCCAGCGGCAATGCCAGCCCGGCCGAGCTGGAGGCGCCGCTGATGCGGATCGGCGCCCAGGCCCAGCGCGCCGGCCAGATCATCCGCCGCATCCACGATTTCGTCCGCAAGAGCACCCCGCTGGTCGCCCCCTGCGCGGTCAACCGGGTGATCGAGGGGGCGATCGGCTTCGTCGAGGCCGACGCCCGCAAGCACGGCATCCGCGTCATCGTCCTGCCCGACCCGGTCGATCCCCAGGTCGAGGCCGACCGCATCCTGATCGAGCAGGTGGTGCTGAACCTTGCCCGCAACGCGATCGAGGCGATGAGCAACACCCCCTGGTTTCTGCGCGAGATCGAGGTGTCGATCGGCTCGGGCGGGGGGATGGTCACCGTCCGCGTCGCCGACCATGGCGGCGGGATTCCGCCCGAGGTGGCCCAGGGGCTGTTCACCCCGTTCTTCTCGACCAAGGAGGAAGGGATGGGAATGGGCTTGAATATTTGTCGCTCGATCATCGAATCTCACCGCGGCCGCCTGTGGCACGAACCCAACCCGGGCGGCGGCAGCATTTTCGTTTTCACCTTGCCGGAAAAGGACGGACCCGCGTGACCGAGACGACCGAGGCGGTGGTGTTCGTGGTCGATGACGACGAGGCGATCCGGGACGCGCTGGTCTGGCTGTTCCAGTCGCGCGGCGTCGCGGCGCGGCCGTTCGCCTCGGCCGAGGATTTTCTCGACGGCTGGCGGCCCGGCCTGGGCGGCTGCCTCGTGCTCGACATCCGCATGGACGGGATGAGCGGGATCGAGCTGTTCGAACGGCTCGGCCTGCTCGACCCCGCCTTGCCGGTGATCTTCCTCACCGGCCATGGCGACGTGCCGATGGCGGTGGCGATGGTCAAGAAAGGTGCGCGCGACTTCGTCGAGAAGCCGTTCAACGACAATGATCTGGTCGACCGGGTGATCGAGGCGCTGGCCTGGGCGCGCGAGCGGCGGGAAAGCGTCGGCGCCGCCGCCGACCTGTCGGCGCGGATCGAGACCCTGACCCAGCGCGAACGGCAGGTGATGGAGCGGGTGCTGGCCGGCAAGCTCAACAAGGTGATCGCCGAGGATCTGGGGATCACCATGCGCACCGTCGAGGTCCACCGCGCCCGCCTGTTCGAGAAGATGGGGGTCAAGACCGCGGTCGAGCTGGCCCAGGCGCTGTCGGCGCCCTGGCGCCAGCCGCCATGAGCCCGGCCGCGCCGCCGCCCCCGGCCGCCGCCACCCCCGCCCGGCCGGAACGCTGGCGGCGGGCGCTGGGGCTGGCGGCGCTGTTCCTCGCCTATCTCGTCCTCGAATGGCTGGAATTCCGCCAGGAGGTCCTGCTGCCGGGCGGGGCGCCGCTCGACCCCTCGGTCGGGCTGGCCTTCGCCGCGCTGCTGCTGGGCGGGCCGGCGCTGCTGCCGCTGGTGGCGGCGGGCGAGCTCTGTTCGGCGGCGATGCGGGCGGGCGGGCTGCCGCCGCTGCTGCCGGCGCTGACCGGCGCCGCCGCCATCGCCCTGAGCTGGGGCGCCGCCGCCCAGGTGCTGCGCCGGCGCGGCGGCGCGGTGCTGCGCGACCAGCGCGGGCTGGCGGTGATGATCGCGGTGGCGGCGGTGGCGGCGCTCGGCAGCGCCGCCGGCAACGCCGCCGCCGCCTGGCTGGACGCAGGGGGGGCTGGACGCGGGAGGGGGGAACGCGGCGGCGGAACCGCTCGATCTGCCGGCGCTGCTGACCCGGGCCTGGATCGGCGACATGATCGGGGCGATGGTGGTGGCGCCGCCGCTGCTGGCGCTGCGGGCGCGGCCGCCCCGGCCCGACCGCGCCGTGCTGGTCGAGGGCGCGCTCCAGGCCGGGCTGGCGGTGCTGGTGCTGGGCCTGCTGTTCCATCTGCCGGTCGCGGTCGAATGGCAGGTGATCGACCTTTTGGTGCTGCCGGCGATCTGGGCCGCCGCCCGCTTCGGCGTCGGCGGGGCGATGATGATCAACGTCGTGCTCCAGGCCGGGCTGGTGATCGGCTTCGTCACGGTGATGCACGATGCCGACGGGCTGACCGCCTATCAGCTGCGGATGCTGATCCTGACCCTGTCCACCCTGTTCCTCGGCGTCGCGGTGACCGGGCGGCGGCGGGCCGAGGACGGGCTGCGCCGCCGCCAGGACCAGCTCGAAAGCTGCGCCCGGCTGTCGCTGGCCGGCGAGATGGCGGCGGCGCTGGCGCACGAGATCAACCAGCCGCTGTCGGCGGCGCTGACCTACGCCCGCACCGCCGGGCGGCTGCTCGATTCCGGCGCGGCCGACCCCGCCCGCCTGCGCGCCGCCCTGGCCGGCGCCGCCAGCCAGACCGAGCGGGCCGGGGCGATCGTCCGCTCGCTGCGGGAATTCATCGGCCGGGGCGAGCTTGACCGCCGCCGCCACGATCTGCCGGTGCTGGTGCGCGAGGCGCTGGCCCTGGTCGATGCCGAGCGCCAGCGCGCCGGCATCCGGGTCGAGGTGGCGCTGGCGCGCGGGCTGCCGCCGCTGCTGGTCGATGCGGTGCAGGTGCAGCAGGTGCTGGTCAACCTGCTGCGCAACGCGATCGAGGCGCTCGACGACGAGGCCGCCGCCCCGGGGGCGACGCCGGGCGGCGGGCGGCGGCTGCTGACCGTCACCGCGTGGCGCGAGCCGGGCGGTCTGGTCGCGGTCGAGGTCGCCGACAGCGGCCCCGGCCTCGATCCCGAGCTGGCCGGGCGGCTGTTTCAGCCCTTCGCCACCACCAAGGCCGCCGGCATGGGCTTGGGGCTGGCGATCTGTCGTACTATCATCGAGGCGCATGGCGGGCGATTGTGGCTGGCCGGCGACAGCCCGCGCGGCTGCGCCTTCCGCTTCACCCTGCCGCTGGCGGAACAAGGAGGAGGTGGATGATTCAGGCCCTGGTGCATGTGGTCGACGACGATCCGGCGGTGCGCGATTCCCTGACGATGCTGCTCGAGGCGGCCGACCTGCCGGCCCAGGCCCATCCCGATGCCGAGAGCTTCCTCGCCACCCTCGGCGAGGGCGACGGCGCCGGGCCGCTGCCCGGCTGCGTCGTCGCCGACGTGCGGATGCCGGGCCTCAGCGGTCTCGACCTGCTGGCGCGGATGCAGCGCGACGGGCTCGACCTGCCGCTGATCGTGATCACCGGCCATGCCGATGTGGCGATGGCGGTGCAGGCGCTGAAGGCCGGCGCCGCCGACTTCATCGAAAAGCCGTTCGACGACGAGACCTTCCTGGTCAGCGTGCGCGACGCCCTCGACCGCGGCGAGCGCAGCTTCCGCCGCCGCCAGCGCCGCGACCAGATCGAGGCCCGCGCCCGCACCCTGACCCCGCGCGAGGCCGAGGTGATGGAACGGGTGGTGCGCGGCCTGCCCAACAAGGCGGTCGCCGCCGAGCTCGCCATCAGCGTCCGCACCGTCGAGATCCACCGCGCCCGGGTGATGGAGAAGATGGGGGCCGACAGCCTGTCCGCCCTGGTGCGGATGGCGCTGGAACTGGACCCCGCCGCGTCGGAATGACCCGCCCCCGGCCGCCCGCCCCGCCCCGGCGGGGCCGGGCGGCGGCTTGCCCGTTCCCCCCCGCCATGTCATTGTTAGCCCGATCGGGAGAGTCGGCCGTGCCCCAGCGCCCCCCAGGCGGTAACATCCTGAAATTCGACAATGTCGGACTGCGCTACGGCCTTGGGCCCGAGGTGCTGCGCGACGTGTCGTTCCGGGTGGCGACCGGGTCGTTCCATTTCCTCACCGGGCCGTCCGGCGCCGGCAAATCGACCCTGCTGCGGCTGATGTATCTCGGTCTCAAGCCGACCCGGGGCCGGGTGATGGTGTTCGACCGCGACGTCGCCACCACCGCCCGCTACGAACTGCCGGCGCTGCGGCGGCGGATCGGGGTGGTGTTCCAGGATTTCCGCCTGCTCGACCATCTGACCGCGCTCGACAACGTCGCCCTGCCGCTCCGGGTGCGCGGCCTGCGCGAGGCCGAGATCCGCCGCCACGTCCCCGAACTGCTGTCCTGGGTCGGGCTGGCCGACCAGCTCGACGCCCGCCCCTCGACCCTGTCGGGCGGGCAGAAGCAGCGGGTGGCGATCGCCCGCGCGGTGATCGGCCGGCCCGACCTGCTGCTGGCCGACGAGCCGACCGGCAATGTCGACGACCAGATCGCGATGCGGCTGATGCGTCTGTTCGAGGAGTTGAACAAACTGGGCACCACCATCCTGGTCGCCACCCACAACGAGGGACTGGTGTCGCGCTTTCCCCACAATCCGCGCCTGCATGTCGAGCGCGGCCAGGTCGTCCGGGTGACCTGAGCGATGGCCCGCCGTCACACCGATCTGCCGCTGGCCGGCGACATCACCAGCCGCTTCCTGCCCTGGCTGGTGGCGCTGATGGTGTTCCTCGCCGCGCTGGCGCTGGCCGGCGCGTTCTCGATCGGCGGGCTGATGGCGCGGTGGGACCGCGACGTCTCCGGCACCCTGACGGTGCAGGTGCTGCCGGCCGGCGGCGACGACGCCGAGGCCGCCACCGACCGCAGGGTGGCCCAGGCCGCCGCGCTGCTGCGCGACGTGCCCGGCGTCCAGGCGGTGACCCCGCTCGACAAGGCCCGCACCCTCGCCTTGCTCGAACCCTGGCTGGGCGGCACCGAGGTGGTGCGCGACATGCCGCTGCCGCGCCTGATCGACGTCGCGGTCGATCCCTCGGCGCGGATCGACCTCGACCAGCTGGGCGACATCCTGTCGCATCAGGTGCCGGGCACCTCGATCGACGATCACCGCGCCTGGCTGGCCCGGCTGATCAGCCTGTCGCGCACGATCCAGGCGCTGGCCTTCGCCGTGGTCGCCCTGATCGGGCTGGTCACCGCCGCCACCGTGGTCTATGCCACCCGCAGCGGGATGGCGGTCCATCACGAGATCATCGAGGTGCTGCACCTGATCGGCGCCCAGGACGATTACATCGCCCGCCAGTTCGCCCGCCGCGCCTTCGCGCTCGGCTTCGGCGGCGGGGTGATCGGCCTCGCCGTCGCCCTGCCGGCGCTGTCGGCGCTGGGCTGGGCGGCGCGGCGGCTGGAGGGCGGCTTCCTCCCCAGCGTGTCGCTGCCGCTGCTCGGCTATGTCGCGATCGGGCTGCTGCCGCTGGTGGCGGCCGGGCTGGCGATGCTGACCGCGCGCCTCACCGTCCATGGCGTGCTGGCGCGGATGCCATGACCGCGCCGGGGCCGCAGGAAACGCGATCCGGGGCCCGGGGGCTGATCGGGCCGGGCCTGATCGGCCGGAGTCTGATCGGGCTCGGCGTGGTCGCCCTGCTCGCCGCCCTGACCTGGAGCGTCGGGCTGGTGTGGTTCGCCATCACCCTGCCGGCGGCGGTCGAGGATCCCGACACCGTCACCGACGTGATCGTGGTGCTGACCGGCGGCGCCGAGCGGGTGGCCGGCGGCCTTGCCCTGCTCGAGGCCGGCAAGGCGCCGGTGCTGTTCGTCTCGGGGGTCCATCGCGGCGTCGATCTGGCCGATCTGGTGCGGCAGAGCCACCCCAGCGCCACCACCCCGGCCTGCGCCGGCCGCTGCATCGCCCTCGGCCACGCCGCCGACGACACCGTCGGCAATGCCAGCGAGACCGCCGCCTGGATGCGGGCCGGCGGCTTCACCTCGCTGCGGCTGGTCACCGCCGCCTACCACATGCCGCGCGCCCTGCTCGAATTCCACCGCGCCATGCCCGAGCGCGAGATCGTGCCCCACCCGGTGTTCCCGGTCGCCTTCAAGCGGGACCAGTGGTGGCGCTGGCCCGGCACGGTCCACCTGCTGGCGATCGAATATTCCAAATATCTCGGCGCCCGCCTGCGCCCGCTGTTTCCCTCGCTGATACCGGAGAAAAAGACGTGATCCTGTTGCGGTCGGCCCTGTTCATCCTGTTCCTGTGGCTGTGGACGGCGACGATGACGCTGCTCTACACGCCGCTGCTGGTCCTGCCGCGCCGCTGGACGGTGCTCGCCGCCCGCTTCTGGATCCGGGGGGCGCTGATTGGGCTCAAGCTGTTCACCGGGCTCGGCTGGGAGGTGCGCGGACGCGAGCATCTGCCGGCGGGGGGGATGATCATCGCCTCCAAGCATCAATCGACCTTCGAAACCTTCGCGATGCATCTGATGTTCGACGACCCGGCCTATGTGCTGAAGCGCGAACTGCTGTGGATACCTTGCTTCGGCTGGTATCTGTTCAAGAGCGGGGTGATCGCGATCGACCGCTCGGCCGGCACGCGGGCGTTGAAGACGATGGTCAAGGGCGCCGAAACGGCGGCGGCGGAAGGCCGGCCGATCGTGATCTTCCCCGAGGGCACCCGCGCCGCCCCCGGCACCAAGCGGCCCTATCATTCCGGGGTGGCGATGCTCTATGGCGCCCTCGACCTGCCGGTGGTGCCGATCGCGTTGAATTCAGGGGTGTTCTGGGGCCGGGGCGCCCTGCGCAAATACCCCGGCACCCTGACGATCGAGATCCTGCCGCCGATCGCGCCCGGGCTCGACCGCCGCGCCTTCATGGCCGAGCTGGAGCAGCGGATCGAGACCGCCTCCGACCGGCTGGTGGCCGAGGCCCGGCACGCCTTGAGCGAACGGGGCATCGCCGCCGCCTGAGATCTCCCGCCCCGCCGGCCCTGTGGATAAGTCTGTGGGCGGGCGGGGATGGGCCTGTGGATGGTTCGGCCCCGACCCCGGCGGGGCCGGTTGCATCGCCGGCCGATTTGGCCTAACACCACCCCATCTTCTATTTTCGCGCAAAGGGGCTTTTCATGGCGGACGGGACTTCGACTCCGGTGCTCGGCATCATCGGCGGCAGCGGCGTCTACGACATCGACGGGCTGACCAACAAGGAATGGCGGACGATCGAAACCCCGTTCGGCGCCCCGTCCGATCAGTTGCTGTTCGGCGACCTCGACGGGCAGAAGCTGGTGTTCCTGCCCCGTCACGGCCGCGGCCACCGCATCCCGCCGTCGGAGCTGAACTTCCGCGCCAACATCGACGCGATGAAGCGGGCCGGCGTCACCGAGATCCTGTCGGTGTCGGCGGTCGGTTCGCTGAAGGAAGAGCTGGCCCCCGGCACCTTCGTCATCGTCGATCAGTTCATCGACCGCACCTTCGCCCGGGTGAAGAGCTTCTTCGGCACCGGGCTGGTCGCCCATGTCAGCATGGCCCATCCCACCTGTGACCGGCTGTCCGATCTGGTCGAGCAGGCGGCGAGCGAAGCCGGCATCGTCGCGGTGCGCGGCGGCACCTATCTGGTGATGGAAGGGCCGCAATTCTCGACCAAGGCCGAGAGCGAGATGTACCGCCAGTGGGGCTGCGACGTGATCGGCATGACCAACATGCCCGAGGCCAAGCTCGCCCGCGAGGCCGAGATCTGCTACGCCTCGGTGGCGATGGTCACCGATTATGATTGCTGGCACCCCGACCATGACGCCGTCACCGTCGATGCCATCGTCAAGGTGCTGCACGACAACGCCGACCGCGCCCGCCTGCTGGTCAAGACCGTCGCCCCCAAGGTGCGCGGCCGTCACGCCCCCTGCGCCAAGGGCTGCCACACCGCGCTCGACACCGCGATCATCACCCATGGGCCGGCGCGCGACACCTCCCTGGTTGCCAAGCTCGACGCGGTCGCCGGGCGGGTGCTGAAGTAAGAAGCGGGCTCTGCCCGCAGCCGTCAGGACCCTGAGGGTCCTGGACCTCCCTGAATCGGGACGGCCGCGACCGGCAACAACCGGTCGCGGCGTTCGGGAGACAACACCATCATGACCGAACAGGATGAAGAGCGCCTGATCGCGCTGGAAAGCCGGCTCGCCCATCACGAACGGATGGCCGAGGAGATTTCCGACGTGCTGGCCGCCCAGGGGCGCACCATCGACCGGCTCACCGCCGAGATCCGCCGCCTGCGCGAGCGGCTGCGCGAGCTGGAAGTCACCCCCACCCGCGCCCCCCAGGACGAGCCGCCGCCGCCCCATTACTGAGGCGAAAAAAACGAAAAAAGGGGCTTGCGTCGGGGGAGGGAGCGTGGCATAAAGCGCGCCTCGCCGCTGACCGGCTCCGCCGGCGAAACGGAGAGAAAACAAGTTGCTGCCGTAGCTCAGTCGGTAGAGCATACCCTTGGTAAGGGTAAGGTCGGTGGTTCGATTCCACTCGGCAGCACCATGAAGGCCCCTTGGGAAACCAAGGGGCCTTCGCCTTTTCCGGGCCTGCTCCGCCCTGCCCGCCCCTGGCGCAATCTTGGCGCTGGCGATTCCTGAACAATTCAATTTATGATCCTCTTGTCGCCGACAGGGGACGCGTCCGAACCGAGGACGCCCGCCGGCGGGGGAGGACGGGCCATGACACGGCTGGTGATCTGCTGCGACGGCACCTGGAACACCCCCGACATGACCGAGGGCGGCGTCCCCTCGCCCACCAACGTGGTCCGGCTGTTCAACGCCGTCACCGCGGTCGATGCCAACGGCGTTCGTCAGGAGCGATATTACCATCCCGGCGTGGGGACCGATCCCGGCCTGCTCAGCCGGGTCCTCGGCGGGGCGCTCGGCCAGGGGCTGGACGGCAACATCATGAGCGCCTATCGGGCGCTGTGCGACTGGTACCGGCCCGGCGACGACATCTTCCTGTTCGGCTTCAGCCGGGGCGCCTACACCGTCCGCAGTCTGGCCGGCCTGGTCAAACGTTGCGGGCTGATCGATTCCGGCGGCCTCGCCGAGGCGGAAGTCTGGCGCCGCATCGGCATCGCCTTCGATCGCGGCTACCGCCAGCGGCGGGACAATTGGTCCCAGGGGCTGGACTGGAGGTTCCGCGCCCCACCGCCGGGATCGTCCCTCATCCCCATCCGCTTCATCGGCGTGTGGGACACGGTCGGGGCCCTTGGCGTGCCCGACGAGCTGGCCCTGGCCACCCTGTTCGACAATCCGCTCGACCACGCCTTCCACGATACCGACCTCGGCCCCCACATCGTCACCGCCCGTCACGCCCTGGCGCTGGACGAGACGCGGCGGGCGTTCCAGCCGACCCTGTGGACCAACGTCGCCGGCCGCGACGTCCAGCAGGTCTGGTTTCCCGGCAATCACGGCGATGTCGGCGGCGGCCACCGCGAAACCGGCCTGTCCGACGGCCCCCTCGCCTGGATGATCGAGGAGGCCAAAGCGGCCGGGCTGGATTTCGACCCCAACCTGACCGGGCAGATCGTCCCCAATCCCACCGGGGTGCTGCACCACAATGAAAACGGCGTCTACCGCTTCCTCGCCTCGATGCCGCGCGCGGTGCCGGAGATGAGCCCCGCCGCCGCCCCCGACCTCGACGCCTCGGTGGCGGCGCGCCGCACCACCCCGCCGATCGCCCAGGCCCCCTACCGCCCCCTGCGCGCCCTGGTCCCGGGGAGCGCGCTGACGATCGAAATCTTCGCCAACCAGCCCTGGAACGAGACCGGGCTCTATCTCCAGGCCGGCCGGTCCTACACTTTCGCCGCCAGCGGGGAATGGCTCGACGCCAGCATCCGCTGCTCGCCCGACGGCCCGACCGGCTCGCCGCTCCAGCCCGGGCGGATCATCCAGGCACTCTTCGGGCTGGGCGACCGGATCGAACCGCTGTTCCGCAAACTGACCCGCAATCCCAACGCCCAGTTCCGTTTTTCACGGCGGCACGGCGACCGGCCCTGGTTCTGCCTGATGGGAGCGGTGGCCAATGGCGGCGTCGAGGGCAAGGCGATCCGCGACCATGAAAGCTTCGCCATCGGCAGCGGCCCGGTCAGCCACACCCCGACAAAATCCGGCTATTTCCATGCCTACGCCAACGACGCCTGGGGCTTTTACGACAACAACCGCGGCAAGGTCGTGCTGACGGTGTCATCCCCCTAAGCGGTGGTGCCGTCCGGCACTCTCGGCTATCCTGCGCCCGGCCGGCCCCGCCGGCCGCGACACCCCCAACCGGACGGGTCATCCCGGGATGCGCAACCGGACCAGGATCCTGTTGTTGACCTTGGCCACGCTGGCCCTGACCGGCGGCACGGTCGGCGTGGTCGCCTACTGGTACACCAGGCCGACGGTGGTGACCATCGCGGTCGGGCCCGACGACACCCCGGAAAACCGCTTCGCCCACCGCCTCGCCGACGCGCTGGTGCAAAGCCGGTCCTCGATCCGCCTCGTCCTCGACGTCACCGACAGCCCGGCCCAGGCCGCCGCCCGCTTCCTCCACCATGAAAGCGACCTCGCCATCCTGCGCACCGACGAACGGCGGATCCCGCCTTCGGTGCGGGCGCTGGCGGTGCTGGAGCACGAGGCGCTCCTGGTGCTCGGCCGCCGCGACGCCAACCTCGCCACCCTGGCCGGGATCGAGGGCCACAAGGTCGCGGTGATCGGCCGCGACGGCCGCAACGAAGCCTTCGTCCGCCGCCTGCTCGAACCCTACAAGATCGATTTCCGCCGCACCGAGCTGCACACCGTCCCGCCCGAGATCCCGCTCGATCAGGTACTGAAGCGCGGTTTCGATCTGGTGGTGCTGTTCGAGCCGCTGTCGCGCCTGCAATCGGCCGGCGAGTTCGCCTCGCTCGCCGCCACCGGCCCGCAGGCAGTGTCGGTCCACGCCATCGGCGACGCCCGCGCGCTGGAACGCAAGGTGCCCGGCCTGTTCGCCGAGACCATCGAGGCCGGCCTGCTGTCCGGTTCGCCCCGCCTGCCCGACGAGGACACCGAGACCGTTTCCCTCTACCGGATGCTGGTCGCCCGCGCCAAACTGCCGGAATCCGACGTGGTCGAACTGATGCGGGCCTTGTTCGAAACCGGCTCGCAGCTCGGGATCGAAAAGACCTTCGCCACCCGGATCGAACCGCCCGAAACCGAAACCGGCGCCCTGATCCCCAGCCACGAGGGCGCCAGCGACTATCTCGATCGCGACGTCCAGACCCTGTTCGAACGCTATTCCGACCTGATCTATCTGTCGATGTCGTTCGGCAGCCTGTTCGGCTCGGCGGCGATCGCGCTCTACGGCACCGTGCTGCGCCGCCGCCCGCCCCAGGCCAGCGACCGCCTGCCCCAGCTCACCGCCCTGCGCGCCCGCGCCCGCGCCGCCATCACCCAGGCCGAATGCGATCAGATCGAAGCCGAATTCGACGACCTGATCGACGAGGTGCTGCGCGGCCTCGCCGGCGGCAGCCTGTCCTCGCGCGGACTCGAACCCTTCCGCCTCGCCTGCGAACAGCTCCGCACCGCGTTGGCCGCCGCCCGCACCCGGCTGCGTCCACTGCCGCCGCAGCGGGGGTAAAGTGATGTGGGCTCCGCCCACACCCGCCAAGGGCCGCAAGGCCCTTGGAACCCATTGATGGTCGGGCGCGGACCGGCCTGTCAGCTTGGGCGCGGGGGTTTGCCGCGCGAAAGGCCAGGAAAGGGTTCCAAGGGCTTTCGGCCCTTGGCGGGTGTGGGCGGAGCCCGCGCCGGGTCAGGCCTCCAGCTTCTGCCGCAGCATCAGCAGGTCGCGCCACGCCTCGCGCTTGGCCTCGGGGGTGCGCAGCAGGTAGGCGGGGTGGAAGGTGGCCAGCGCCGGCACCGGCCGTTGCAGCCGCGACGCGCTGAAGCTGTACCAGCGGCCGCGCAGGCGGTTGATCCCCTCGCCCCGCGCCAGCAGCGCCGAGGCCGCCGCCCCGCCCAGCAGCAGCAGCGCGGGCGGATCGACCAGTTCGATATGGCGGATCACGAACGGCAGGCACACCGCCACCTCGTCCGGGGTCGGCTTGCGGTTGGCCGGCGGCCGCCACGGCAGCACGTTGGTGATGTAGACCTCGGCCCGGTCGAGCCCGATCGAGGCCAGCATGCGGTCGAGCAGCCGGCCGCTGGCGCCGACGAACGGCAGACCCTGGCGGTCCTCCTCCTGGCCCGGCGCCTCGCCCAGGCACATCAGCCGGGGCTGCTCGGGTCCGTCGGCGAACACCGTGCTGCGCGCCGCCTGCTTCAGCGGCAGACCGTCGAACGCCTCCAGCGCATGGCGCAGCTCGGTCAGGCTGGCGCAGCCGTCGGCGATCGCGGCGGCGGTGCGGTGCAGCCCGTCGCCGCCGCCGGCCGTCGGGACGGCCCCTCCGTGGGGCGCCGACGATATTGCGGGCCGGGCCTCGCCAGCATGGCGACGAGCACCGGGCCGAGCCTTCTGATACAACACCAGAGGCTCTGTCTCGGCGGCGGGCGGCGGCTCGGCGCGCGGGGCGCGGTAGCGGTTGACCGGGGCGAGGCCGATGCATTCATCGACCCCGGCATCAAGATACCAGCGCAGCAACTCCACCGGTCCGGGCGGCGCGGCGGCGCCGGACCCGGCCGGGACGGGGTCGGCCATCGCCTAGCCCCGCGGCGGCTGGCGCGGGTCGTCGTGGCGGCCGGAACGATCGACCTCGACGAACTCGCCCTCGATCACCACCGGGCCGGGACCGGTCGGCGGCACCGCCGGCGGCAGGCGGCGTTCCAGCCAGCCCCACAGCAGGGCGCGCACCGCCGGCACCAGCAGCGCCAGCGCAGCAAGGTCGGTCAGGAAGCCCGGCACCACCAGCAGGAACCCGGCGGCCGACAGGCACAGCCCCTCGAACGCCGCCGCCACCGGCATCTCGCCGCGTTCAAGCCGGCGGTGGGCGTCGAGCAGCACCGACACCCCCTGCTGGCGCAGGATCGCAAGCCCAACCAGCACCGAAACCACCGACAGCAGGATGGTCGCTCCCGCCCCGATCACCGCGGCCACCCGCACCCACACCATCACCTCGGCCACCGGCAAGGCGATCACGGCGGCAAACAGCATCCAACCCATGCTTGCTCTTTCCCCTGTCACGGCTTATGTCTTGTCGGTCAAGCCGGGGTTGCACCACGCCCTCTCCGGCCGGCTCGGCCGGACATCGCGGTTCACCCCAAGCCTATCCCGGACTCGCTCGATGAACGACGGTTTCCATTACCTCGATATCATTTTTTTCGCGATGGTCGCGGCCTTCCTGGTGCTGCGCCTGCGCAGCGTGCTCGGCCGCCGCACCGGCAGCGAGCAGCCGCCGCAGCGCTGGGGCGCCGGTGAGCCCGGCGGCACGGTGGTCGATTTCCCGACCGCCCGCCGCTCCGCCGCCGAGCCCGAGCCCGGCAGCCCGGTGTCACGCGGCCTCGACCAGATCCGCGCCGCCGATCCGGCCTTCGACCTCGACGCCTTCCTGGCCGGGGCGCGCGCCGCCTTCGCGATGATCGTCCAGGCCTTCGCCGAGGGCGACAAGGACGGCCTGCGCCGCCTGCTCGCGCCCGAGGTGTTCGCCAATTTCGCCGCGGCGATCGATGCCCGGCAGGCCCAGGGCGAGACCCTGACCACCGAACTGGTGTCGTTCCGCGCCCTGGCCCCGATCGCCGCCGGCCTCGACGGCACGATGGCGGTGATCACCGTCCGTTTCGTCACCGATCAGGTCAATTTGCTGCGCGACTCCCAGGGCCGGGTGATCGAGGGCACCCCCGACCGGGTGGTCGAGGTCAAGGACGACTGGACCTTCCGCCGCGATCCGCGCGCGCCCGATCCCAACTGGCTGCTGGTCGCCACCCGCACCCCCGACGAGTGAGGATGCGCCCGGTGCGGGCCGCCCGCCTCGCCCCGCTGGCGCTGGCGCTGCTGCTCGGCGCCTGCGCCGCCGAGCCGCCGGCCCCCACGCCGGCCCCGCCGCCCGCCGCCCAGCCCCGCCTGGGGCTGGAGCCGGTTTCCTTCACCGATCTGCCCGGCTGGGGCGAGGACCGTGCCGCCGAGGTGCTGCCGGCGCTGAAGCGCAGCTGCGACCGCCTGCTGCGGCTGCCGACCGACCGTTCGATCGGCCAGGACGGCGTCGGCGGCACCGCCGCCGACTGGTATCCCGCCTGCGCCGCCGCCGCCCGGGTGCCGGCCGGCGACGATGCCGCCGCCCGCGCCCTGTTCGAAACCCATTTCATCCCCTGGCGGGTCAGCGAGTCCGGCAAGGCCGACGGGCTGATCACCGGCTATTTCGAACCGGAGATCGCCGGCAGCCGCCAGCGCCGGGGCCGTTTCACCCAGCCGGTGCTGGGCCGCCCCAACGATCTGGTCAGCGTCGATCTCGGCCGCTTCCGCCCCGAGCTGCGCGGCGAGCAGATCGTCGGCCGGGTCGAGTTCGGCCGCCTGCTGCCCTACCCCACCCGGGCCGAAATCGACAACGGCGCCCTCGACGGCCGCGCCCCGGTGCTGGCCTGGACCGACGACCCGATCGCCTTCGCCATCATGCAGATCCAGGGCTCCGGCCGGATCCGCTTCGAGGATGGCAGCGTGCAGCGGCTCGGCGTCGCCGCCAGCAACGGCCACAAATTCGTCGGGCTCGGCGCCCTGCTGCGCGAGGAAGGGGTCGAGGCCGGCTCGATGCCGGCGATCCGCGCCTGGCTGTCGGCCCATCCCGACCGCGCCGCGCCGCTGATGGCGCGCAACCCGCGCTACATCTTCTACGCGGTCAATCAGGGCGACGGCCCGCTCGGCACCGAGGGGGTGCCGCTGACGCCGCTGCGCTCGGTGGCGATCGATCCGCGCTTCCTGCCGCTGGGCGCGCCGCTGTGGCTCGACACCACCGACCCCGACGGCCGTCCGCTGCGCCGGCTGGTGATGGCCCAGGACACCGGCGCCGCGATCAAGGGCGCGGTGCGGGCCGACCTGTTCTGGGGCGGCGGCGAGCCGGCCTTCCAGGCCGCCGGACGGATGAAAAGCACCGGCCGC
This sequence comes from Phaeospirillum tilakii, assembly GCF_042683125.1. NCBI lineage: Bacteria > Pseudomonadati > Pseudomonadota > Alphaproteobacteria > Rhodospirillales > Rhodospirillaceae > Phaeospirillum > Phaeospirillum tilakii. The sequence goes on along the minus strand of NZ_JBHUIY010000011.1, from coordinate 28,164 downwards.
CTGACCCTGCTGCTGCCGTTGCAGCGCACCCCCCGCCTCGCCCTCGACTAAACTGCGGGGCTGCCGCCCCGGCCCCGCCCGGAGGCGGGCGCCTCCGGACCTCCCCTGTTTTTACAAAGGGGGTTTGGGGCATAGCCCCAAATGGGCTGGGGCGGGGGCCCAACAACGGAGCGCGGGGTCAGATCGCCCCGAACGACGGCAGGGTGGAATCCCCGGTATCGGAGAAGAAGCAGAAGCCGTTGCGGCCGCTGTTCTTGACCCGGTACATCGCGACGTCGGCGGCCTTGCAGATCTCTTCCATCTCGTTGCCGTCGAAGGGATGGACGGCGATGCCGATCGAGGCGCCGATCTGGCAGGGCTCGCCCTCGACCTCGATCGGACGGGCCAGCTTGTCGAGGATCTTGCGCGCGACCATCGCCGCCTCGACCGGGCGGGCGATCTGTTCTATCACCACCACGAATTCGTCGCCGCCGATCCGCGACACCGTGTCCGAGCCACGGATGCAGGCCGACAGCCGGGCCGCCACCTCGCGCAGCACCACGTCGCCGGCCTTGTGGCCGAGGCGGTCGTTGATCGGCTTGAAGCGGTCGAGATCGACATAGAGCACGGCGAGATGGCCGCCATGGCGCCGCACCCGGGCCAGGGCATGGGTGATGCGGTCGGCCAGCAGGTTGCGGTTGGGCAGCCCGGTCAGGGTGTCGTGATGGGCGAGGCGGCTGATGCGCGCCTCGGCCTCCTTGCGTTCGGAGATGTCGCGCAGGATGCCGGTGAACAGCCGGCTCTTGCCGTGATGCAGCTCGCTCAGCGACAGTTCGAGCGGGAACAGGCTGCCGTCGGCGCGCCGCCCCAGCGCCTCGACCGCGCGACCGGTCGCCAGCACCGGCGGCTGGGGCCGGGTCGGGTCGGGCCGGCGCTCGGGGGCGACCTCGATCACCAGATCGCCCAGCGGCCGCCCGACCAGATTGGCCGGGTCGGTGGCGAAGATGCGGCCGAGGGCGGGATTGACCGCCTCGATCACCCCGCGCTCGTCGATGGTGACGATGCCCTCGATCACCGAATGCAGCACCCCCTGCAGGCGTTCCTCGCGCTCGCGCAGCGCCTCGGCCGAGCGCAGGAAGCGGGAGATGTCGCGCGCCTCGATCAGATAGGTGCCGTCGTGGCCGGGCAGCCCGCGCACCCGCAGTTCGGCCTCGAACCAGCCGGCGCCGCGCCGCAGCTTGAGCGGCAGCATCTCCTCGGCGGCCAGCAGGTCCCAGCCGGCCTCGGCGATCAGGGCGCTGAACTCGCCATCGAGGAAATCGGTGAACGGGCGATCGCGCGCGGCCTCGGGGCCGTCGAGCCCGAGCATCGCCGCGCCGGCGCGATTGAGGAACGCCACCCGGCCGTGCTCGATCAGGCAGGCCAGCGCCGAGATCAGGTCGAGCAGACCCGCATCGGGCAGGGGCCGGAACCGGTCGGGAAGCGGGGAAAGGGAAAGCACGGGGGTCTCCGCGACAACCGAAGCGTCGGAGTGTCTTCCGCCGCCCCGCCAACTGTCAAGGAGGGGATGCCCCGCGTTGCGGGAAGGGACGGCGATGGTCGGGGAGACAAGATTCGAACTTGCGGCCCTGGCGTCCCAAACGCCATGCTCTACCAGGCTGAGCTACTCCCCGATCCGTTGTTTTCTACGGGGTTCACGCCCGAAAGGCAAGCCCGCCGCCCTCAGGCCGCACCGCCGCGACTCACCCGCCGTCCCGGATCACTCGTCCGGCTCAAGCCGCCGCGCGTCGAGTTCGGCCGCCTGCCGGCGCCGCTCGGCCGCGTCGGCCTCGCGCTCGGCCCGGGTCCGGCCGAAGGCGCGCCGGTTGGCCGCCGCCTGCGCCTCCCGCTCCGTCCGCGCCTTGGCCTTGCGCGCCCGGTTGAGATTGATGATTTCGCCCATTGCGCCCCCCCTTCCCTGGTTGCCGGGGGCGCCATCTTACATTTTTTTTGCCGACCGATGCGAATCCCGCTTGCGCCCGAGCCGCCCCCCCGGTATAAGCCCCCCCACACCAAGCGGGTGTAGCTCAGTTGGTCAGAGCGCCGGCCTGTCACGCCGGAGGTCGCGGGTTCGAGCCCCGTCACTCGCGCCACTTTCCCACCGTCTCCGACGCCCCGGGAAACGTGGCCACCGCCCCCGGGCGGCACGGCCGGACCGGCCGTTTCAGTGGGCCAGACGCATCAGTTCGCGCGGCCGCTGCGCCACCACCCCATACCAGCCACGGCCACCACGGGCATAGCCCACCGTCACCCCGTCGTCATCGGTATAAAAGCCGGCCGCATCCACGCCGGCCAGGGGGAAGATCTCGTCCGCCGCCGGCCCGTCCGAGGCCGCCATCACCCGCCAGTCCGGATCGAGCAGCAGACATCGGGCCGAGGCGCCGGATTCGCGCCGCTGACGCGCCCGCTGCACCACCGTCCCGGCCAGCCCCCGCCAGTCGAGCCAGGCCACCAGCCCCCCGCGCACGCTGCCATCCCCGCCCCACACCGGCGCGGCCAGCGGCAGCGTCAGGACGCCGTCCTCGCCCGCCACCGGCGCCAGCGCCGACGCCGCCCGTCCGGCCAGCGCGGCGACGAACCAGGGCTGGTCGGCGGGCGGAACCGCCGCGCCGCCACCGGCGCCGCCGCCCCGGGCGAGGATCCGGCCGGCCGGATCGATCAGCCACAGATCGCGCAGGCCGCCGTAACAGGACAGGAGCGCCGCCAGCCGCCGGGCCGCCCGCGCGGCGGCGGCGCCCCCCTCGCAGCCGGACCGCACCGCCGCCTCGGCCGCCCATTGCCGCAGCGCCGCCTCGCGCTGGTCGAGGCCGCGCTCGACCAGATCGACCATCCCGGCGGCCAGATCGCTCAGCCGCGCCCCCTGGGCCCGGTGCAGCATCGCCCGCCCCAGCGCCACCGCCCGGCCGATGCCGCCTTCCAGCGCCGTTTCAAGCGCGATGACGGCGCAATCGTGACCGGGCTCCGCCTCGCCGCCGCCGCGTCCACCCCCATCGGGTCCCGGGTAGCCTTCGTGATCCGCCACCGGCCATCTCCCTGTCAGAAATCCGGCGCTTTTTGCTTAAATTTGCGCCAATTTTATTCGCGGCCTATTTTATGGACCGCGCGCCGCCGCCCGCAAGGGGAGCAAAAGGGTAAGCGCGCGCCGGCCCGCGCCGGTTCGATGCGCTTTGGGCATAAACCTCCCGCCTGCCTTGCCCTCCCCCCTGCGCCGGGAGTATGACCCTTGGTCAGGTCCACAGCGGGGCCACAGCCTGACGAGGAAACAGCATGACGAGATGGCGGTATTGGGCGGCGGCAGGTCTGATGATGGCGATCGCGGCGCCGGCGGTGCCGGCGGCGGCGGCCGACATCGCCGCGGCACGGGCGACGGTGCAGTCGGCGATGGATGAAGGGATCTCCACCTTCGCCTCGGGCAAGACCTATCCGCTTGAGGAACGCACCCGCCGGCTCGAGGCGATCGTGCGCCACCACACCGACCCGGGCCTGCTGTCGGCGGCGGTGCTGGGGCGAAGCTGGGCCAAACTGCCGCCCGACCAGCAGGCGGCCTTCTCGGAACGGCTGATCACCTTCGTGGTGTCGAGCTATGTCGGCCTGCTGGATGAACCGGCCGAGGGCGTCACCTTCACCCTGGGCGAGGGACAGGATCTCGGCGCCAAGGTGCGGATCCCGTCCGAGGTGGGGCGGAGCGTGCCGGGCGTGCCGCGGTCGCAGGTCGATTGGGTGGTCGCCTTCACCCCCGAGGGCCAGCCCGGCATCGTCGATCTCACCGTCGACGGGATCAGCCTGATCCGGGCGATGCACGAGGATTTCACCTCGGTGATGCGCAATTCGGGCGGCCGGATCGAGCCGCTGATGGAGGCGCTGGCCCGCAAGATCGCCGCCAACGACGCCGCCAACCAGGCGGCGGAGAACGCCGCCCGCTGAGGCGGGAGCGGCGGGCTCAGGTCAGGTTGTTGAAACTGTGCCCGCCGATCTGGTCCTCGGACCCGGACAGGGTGCCCCCCCGATTGTAGACCACCGCCGAATCCGCGGCCTGGGCCTCGCGCACGGTCAGGGCGATCACCTCGATCGCCCGCTGCGAGGCCTCGATCGCCGCCTCGAGCAGGGCGGCGTTGCGGGCGATCAGCCCGTCAAGCTCGCGGGCGGCGGCCAGCAGGGCATCGCGCTGCTCGGGCGTGAAGGCCTCGGCGCTGCGCGGCGCGCCGGCGGCGATCCGCCGCACCGCGTCGGCATAGGCCCCGGTCAGCGCCTCCTTGCGGTCGATCAGCATCGCCACCGTCTCGGGGTCGTGATGGACCAGGGCATCGTTCTCGATGTCGAGCAGTTCGCACAGGTCGCAGCAGGCCGCCATCAACCCGGCGGGGTCGACGCCTCCGGCCGCCACCTCGCCCTGGGGCTGGGGCGCCGGCATGTCAGCCGACCTCCTGCTGCTTCAGCAACATCGACCGCACCGCCTCCGCAATGCCAAGCCCGCTGCCGCCGGGCCGTTCGACGGTCATCTTGGCATATTCGTCGAACAGCATGGAGCGGAACATCTTCTCCCCCTCGCCGCCGCCGAACATGCCGTCGGTCTGCACCCCCTCATACATGAACTGATAGAGCTGGGAGAGGAACTGGGCCTCGAACGCCTTGGCGGTGCGGGTCAGCTTGTCGTCGCCCTCGCCCCCGACCGCGTTGGCGGCGTGGCTCGGGCTGTTGTAGGCGGCGGTGGACTGGCCGATCGTCGTGCTCATCACATCGTCTCCAGGGTGGCCTGCAACGCGCCGGCCGCCTTGACCGCCTGCAGGATGCTGATCAGGTCGCGCGGGCCGATGCCGAGGCTGTTGAGCCCTTCCACCAGTTCCTGGAGGGTGACCCGGTTGGGCACCACCGCCAGCTTCTTGCCGCCGCCGTCATCGACCTCGATGTCGGAGCGGGGCACCACCGTGGTGGTGCCGCCCTCGGAGAAGGGCGAGGGTTGCGACACCTGGGGCGTCTCGCTGATGCGGATGGTCAGCTGGCCCTGGGCGATCGCCACCGTGCTGATGCGGACATTCTCGCCCATCACGATGGTGCCGGAATTCTCGTCGATCACCACCCGGGCGATCTGATCGGGCTCGACCCGCAATTGCTCGACGTCGGTCAGCAGATCGACCACGCTCTGGCGGGCATTGGGCGGCACCATCATCTGCACCGTGCCGGGATCGATCGGGCGGGCCAGTTCGTTGCCGAGATAGGAATTGATCGCCTGGGCGACCCGCCGGGCGGTGGTGAAATCGGGGTTGCGCAGGCTGATCTTGACCGAATCGAGGTGGTTCATCTCGAACGGCAGCTCGCGCTCGACGATCGCCCCGCTGGCGATGCGGCCGGCGGTGGGCACCCCCTTGGTGACCGAACTGCCCGAGGCGCCCGAGGCGGTGAAGCCGCCGGTGGCGACCTGCCCCTGGCCGACGGCATAGACCTCGCCGTCGGCGCCGATCAGCGGGGTGACCAGCAGGGTGCCACCGCGCAGATCCTTGGCGTCGCCCATCGCCGAGACGCTGACGTCGATCCGGCTGCCCTGGCGGGCGAACGGCGGCAGGGTGGCGGTCACCATCACCGCGGCGACGTCCTTGGGATCGATGTTGCCCATCGAGCCGGTCTTGTCGCGGATGTTGACGCCGAGCCGCTCCAGCATGCCGGCCAGGCTTTCCTTGGTGTAGGGAATGTTGGTCAGCTTGTCGCCGGTGTTGTTGAGCCCGACCACCAGCCCGTAGCCGATCAGCATGTTCTCGCGCACGCCCTCGAAATCGGCGATGTCCTTGATGCGCGACGAGCCGGCCGTGGCGGGACCGGCCCAGACGGCGGCCAGCAGTCCGATCAGCAGGGCGACCAGCGGCAGGACGGGCGACGGGGCGGCGGAGGCAACGGGGACAGGCGGCATGGCGGATCATCCCTCGGATGAGCGGGCTTAAAGTCTGCGCCGGGACCAATGCGAAGATCGTGCCAACCCCGGCCGGCGGGAATGGCCGGCCCCGGGCGGCGGCGGCGGCGGCGACCGGGCAAGTTCGCCCGCCCACCCGGCAAATCCTGCCGCCCTCCCCCGCCGCCGTCCCGCACGCGCCCCCGCGCGGTGATTTCGCCTCCCAACCGCGAATGTGCTAGGCTGGGCGATGGCGGCCCCGAGCGGGCCGCGCTGGATGTGACCCCCAACCTCGCGAGGGACCCGTGAAGATCTCCGGAATTGGCGCGGGCGGCGCCGTGGCCGGTGCCCCCCGCCGCACCGACAAGACCGCCAAGGGCGACGGCTTCCGCCGCACCCTGGCCGAATCCCTTGAGGCCGGCGAGGAGCCGGTGGCGGTGGAGGCGCCGGTCGGCCTCACCGCGGTCGATGCCCTGCTGATGGTCCAGCAGGATGGCGGCGCCACCGGGCGCGAAGCCCGCCGCCGGCTGGTCCGGCGCGGCCAGGACCTGATCGAGGGGCTGGAGGACCTCCGCCACGGGCTGCTGCTGGGCGAAATTCCCGCCGCCCGTGTCGCCGCCCTGGCCCAGACCCTGCGCACCCGCCGCGAGTCGTGCGACGATCCGCGCCTCGGCACGATCCTTGACGAAATCGAGCTGAGAGTGGCGGTGGAGCTGGCCAAACTTTCGCCCCGGGCCTGAGTCGGACGGCCGAATCCTTGCCCCTCGACGGTTTGCCCCGACAAATTCCCTGACCCCAATGTGAAGAGCGTGCTTGCGACAGGGGAGTTCGGTCCATATATTCCGCAACGATTTGGGACCGACCGCGACTTCGAGGGTTCGCATGACCGTCACGCTGCCGCCGGATTATCGTCCGACCGAGGACGAGCCCTTCATGAACGAGACCATGAAGGAGTATTTCCGACTCAAACTTTTGCGGTGGCGGGCAGAGCTGTTGCGCGACTCCGACGAAACCCTGCAACACCTTCAGGAAGGTGGCCTGCAGGAGCCGGACATCGCCGACCGCGCTTCTGCCGAAGCCGACCGCGCGCTCGAACTGCGCACCCGCGACCGCGAGCGCAAGCTGATCGCCAAGATCGACGCCGCCCTTCAGCGGGTCGAGGATGGCAGTTACGGCCTGTGCGAGGAGACCGGCGAGCCGATCGGCATCCGCCGGCTCGAGGCCCGGCCGATCGCCACCCTGTCGATCGAGGCGCAGGAGCGCCACGAACGGCTGGAACGCACCCACCGCGAAGACTGAGCCGGCCGCCCTCCCCTTTTTTCGAACCGGGGAGGGGCCGTCGCCGACCGGCGGGCCGGGCTCAGCCCGGCGCGGCCTCGGCCGCCGCCCCGCCGCCGGCCGCCGCCTCGATCAGGCCGCGCTCGACCTCGGTCAGGGTGTGGCAGGCCATCAGCGCATCATAATAGCGTTCGACCAGGATCAGCTCGCCGACATCGGTGACCGCGCCGGCCAGCATCGGCCATGCCGCCACCGCCTCGCGGGCGATCTGGTGGTAGAGCGTGAACAGCTTCGGCTTGTCGTCGGTCAGATAGAGGCTCTGGGTGACGAAATAAAGCCGCCGGATCGGGGTGGTGGCGTCGCGTTCGCGCATGATGCGCTTTTCCCGCAGCACGTTCTCGCTGCCGCTGACGATCAGGATACAGCGGCCGGCGCCGCCGTTCTGTACCTTGGCCTTGCCGATCAGGATGGATTCGCCCTGGGCCAGATTGATCTTGAGCGACATCGGTTCCTCTGAGACTTGCGGATGACGGCGCCGCCGAGGGCGCCCCCGCCGACGTTATAAGTCTTTGCCCGGATCGAAAAGCCAGAAAATCCCGCAGGTCCCGGGCCGGCGCCCGCCCGCCCCGCCGCCCCCGGTTCCCCCCGATGCGATCATCGCGCGTGTCGCCCGATTGCCGGGTCCCCCTTCTCGGGACTCGACGAAACCGCCCGGACGGGCTATCTGTTTGGTATGAAGAGCTGCCTTGCCATCCGTCATGTCGCCTTCGAGGACCTCGGCGCCTTCGAGCCGGTGCTGCGGAACGCGGGCTATCAGGTGGTCTATCGCGACGCCGGCTGGGACGATCTGGCGCGGATCGACCCGCTGACCCCCGACCTGATGGTGGTGCTGGGCGGCCCGATCGGCGCCTATGACGGCGCGCTCTATCCCTTCCTCGAGGACGAATTGCGGCTGATCGGCGCCCGGCTGGCCGCCGGCACCCCGCTGCTCGGCCTCTGCCTCGGCGCCCAGTTGATGGCGCGGGCGCTGGGGGCGCGGGTCGCGCCCAACCCGGCCGGCAAGGAGATCGGCTGGGCCCCGCTCGGCCTGACCGCCGCCGGCCAGGCCTCGCCGCTGGGCGAACTGGGCGACCTGCCGGTGCTGCACTGGCACGGCGACGTGTTCGACCTGCCGGCCGGCTGCCTGCCGCTGGCCTCGACCGGCCCGACGCCCAACCAGGCCTTCCGCCACGGCCGCGCCCTGGCCCTTCAGTTCCACCCCGAGGTCACCGCCCGGGGCTTTGAACGCTGGCTGATCGGCCATGCCGCCGAAATCGGCGCGGCCGGCCTGTCGGTTCCGGCGCTGCGCGCCGCCACCGCCACCCATGCCGCCCGGCTCGAGCCGCACGGCGCCCGCCTGCTGGCCCGCTTCCTCGACGGAGACTGACCCCCAAGCTCCGGCGCGCCGGCTCGGCCGGCGGGAAGGCCACACCCCCGGGGAGATCACAGAAAGGGATCCAAGCCGTGGACCATCAACTCGACGAGGAAGACGTCCGGCGCCTGCTCTCCCATCCCGATGGCGAGACCCGGGCGGAAATCGCCGCCAAGATCGCCTCGCAGCATGCCGGTCTCAGTCCCGACCAGCGCCGCATCGCCGAAGACATCTTCCGCATGATGGTGCATGACGCCGAGGTGCGGGTGCGCGAGGCGCTGGTGCGCCAGTTGAAGGACAATCCCGCCGTCCCCCACGACGTCGCGATGGCGCTCGCCAACGACGTCGAGGACGTCTCGCTGCCGATGCTGCAATTCTCCGAGGCGCTGACCGACGAGGATCTGGTCGAGATCGTCCGCAGCCAGGGGCCGGAAAAACAGAGCGCGGTCGCCGCCCGGTCCAGCGTCTCGGCCAGCGTCGCCGACGCCCTGATCGACAGCGGCAACGAGCATGCGGTCGCCACCCTGGTCGCCAATGACGGCGCCGAGCTGAGCGAGGGCTCGCTCGACCGGGTGGTCGAACGCTATGGCGAGGCCGAAAGCGTCGGCCGCTCGCTGATCGAGCGCAAGGCGCTGCCGGTGTCGGTGGCGGAACGGCTGATGACCCGGGTGTCGGAGCATCTGCGCAGCAGCCTGCTGTCGCGGCGCGACCTGTCGCCCGAGGCGGTGGCGGTGGTGATGATCCAGGCGCGCGAACTGGCGGTGCTCGGCCTGTCCGGCTCCGAGGCCGAGGCGGCGCCGCTGGTCGATCACCTCTACCGGGTCGGCCGCCTCACCCCCTCGATCATCCTGCGGGCGATCTGCATGGGCGACATGCCGTTCTTCGAGGGGGCGCTGGCCAAGCTGGCGCGGATCAGGATCGAAAACGGCCGCACCCTGATCCACGACGCCGGCAAGCGCGGCTTCGAGGCGCTGTTCGAGAAGGCCGGGCTGCCGCGCGCCTTCTTCGCCGCGATGCGGGCGGCGGTCGATGTTTCGACCGAAATGGAATATGACGGCGGCCCCCATGATCGGGAACGCTTCTCCCGTCGTATGATCGAGCGTATCCTTACGCAGTATGGCGACCTTGGCGTCGAGTTCGAGAACGACGATCTCGAATATCTGCTCGCCAAGCTCAACCGCCTGCCCGGGTCGATCGCCGGAGCGTGAAGCCGGCCCCGGGATCTGAAGGAGAGGAATAGGACGTCCGGATGAGTGCCGCGCCTGTCAAGCCCCCCGCCAACGCCGCCGCCGATCGCGACGCCCGCAACCGGCGCGAGATCGTCACCACCATCAAGGGACCGGTCCTGGCCCGGGTGCTGGAGCTGATCCCCGACCTGCGCGCGTTCCCCGACCCCTATGTCGCGGTGATGGCCAGCCCCGAGCTGCTGCACGCCTGTCTGCAACTGGTGCGGACCCGGCGCGACTGTTTCCAGGAATTCCTGGTCGATCCCGCCGGCGCCCCGGTCAGCGCCGACGATGTGCCGCTGCGCTGCGAGCGCAGCCTCGATCAGGTGATCAGCATGGTGGTGCGTTCGGGCGCCAAGGCCTATTCCCAGAAGCGGTTCGCCCCGGCGCCCGACAAGGCCCCGGTCACCCCGGCGGTCAAGCCCGAGAGCCGCACCCTGCTCGAAAAGGTCGCCGCCCTGGTGCTCGGCAAATGGAGCGAGGCCGAGGTGCCGAAGCGGCAGGCCACCCAGGCCGACCAGTTCTACGAATCGATCAAGGATTTCCTCGATTACGACTGGCAGGTGCCGCTGATCCCCTATTTCGCCGAGCTGCCGCCCCGGCTGATCCGCGAACTCGGCCGTGGCGTCACCTCGCTGCGCACCGCCGAAGGGATCCTCGCCTTGGCCGACATCGGCCGCCACAGCATGGAGCAGGCCAAGAAGATCCTGTCGAGCGCCGAAATGCGCGAGATGCTCGACACCCAGCCGCTGGCGGCCAAGGGCGTCGCCTTCCTCGGCCCGGAGCGCTACGAATTCCTGCGCGACGCGGTCTATGGGAAGATGGGCGAGAATTTCTGGGAAATGTGCGTCGATTGCGACCGGCTCGAGGCGATGGAGACCCAGAACGCCAAGGATCTGGAGCAGATGGCTTCCCACCTCCATATCCTGTCGGCGGACGCGATCAACCAGATCATCCGCTGCCTGCAATTCGCCCAGATCCCGATCTTCCTCGAAACCGGCAGCGCCGCGCTGGGCGAGGCGAAATTCGCCGAGATCTTCGGCCTGCCCGGCAACAAGAAGCTGACCAAGATCTTCTGCGAGAAGATCGCGGCGACCCGGCTCGATCCCGCCGATCCCGACGGCGATCTGCGCCGCAAGCTGCCCGACGTGTTCCAGGCCTATCTGCGCGCGCCGGATGCCTTCGAACGCGGGCTGTAATCCCGCCGGCGGGCGGGCCGCCCGGCCCCGGGGCCGGGCGGCGCCCGCCGCGCAGGCGGTCAGGGGGCCAGTTCGGCCAGCAATTCGGCCCGGGCCTGGGCCTCGCACTGCCCCATCCGCTCGCGCAGTTCCCCCTCGCTCAGCTTGACGCCGCGATTGGCCAGATCGCAGGACAGCCGGGGCAGGATTTCCGCCTCGGGATAATCGATCTCGGCCTCGACCACGCTGCGGGCATAGGCCTCGGCCGCCGCCCCGGTCAGCCCCATCCGCTCGGCCGCCCACAGCCCGAACAGCCGGCCGCGCCGCATGCGGATCTTGAACAACTGGTCCTGGTCGAGGCGGTATTTGGCCTCGAACCCTTTTTCACGCTCGTCGAAAGTGGTCATGGCGGCTGGGCGCTCCCTCGCATCGGATTGGCGGGCGGCGGAGGCAACCGCCGCCCGCCGTGTTATAATCGGCTTCCGCCTTGCCCCGAAACGGATTTTTCACGCCGATGTGCACCCTGGTCCTGCTCCGCCGTCCCGGCAGCCCCTGGCCGCTGCTGCTGGCCGCCAACCGCGACGAGATGAGCGGCCGGCCCTGGCGCGGCCCCGGCCGCTGGTGGGACGACCGGCCCGAACTGGTCGCCGGCCTGGATCTGCTCGCCGGCGGCTCCTGGCTCGGCCTCAACGATTTCGGGGTGGTGGCGGCGGTGCTCAACCGCCAGGGCAGCCTGGGGCCGGATCCGCGCAAACGCTCGCGCGGCGAACTGGTGCTGGAGGCGCTCGACCATGCCGACGCCGCCGAGGCGGCCCGGGCGCTGTCGGGATTGTCCGCCGCCGCCTACCGGCCGTTCAATCTGCTGGTCGCCGACAACCGCGACGCCTGCTGGCTCAGCAATGACGGGCGGTGGATCAGCCTCCGCCCGGTGCCGACCGGGCTGCACATGCTGACCGCGCTCGATCTCGACGATCCCGCCAGCCCGCGCGTCGCCACCCATCTCGGCCGTTTCCGCGCCGCCCAGCCGCCCGATCCGGGGCGGGATGAGTGGGGCGACTGGCCGGCGCTGCTGGCGGCGGGGGATGGCGACACTCAGGCCGGGCGGGAGGAGGCGGCGATGTGTTTCTCCCGCCTCGACGGGTTCGGCACGGTGTCGAGCGCGCTGATCGCCCTGCCCGCTCCCGGCGCCGAGGCGCGGCCGCGCTGGCGGTTCGCGCCGGGGCCACCGGATCGGACCGCGTTTCAGGAAGTCGCGCTGTAAGCCGAAAGGCGCTGCGAACCCGGTCAGGGCGCGGTGACGGCGCGCAGCCGCAGCGCCACCAGCAGTTCCAGCCCCAGCAGGGCCAGCAGGAACAGCGCGATCGCGGTCCAGCCGCCGGCGGTCCAGAACCAGCCGGCCGTGGAGCCGACCACGCTGGAGCCGACGTAATAGGCCAGCAGGTAGAGCGAGGCGGCGTGGCCCTTGGTCCCCACCGCCACCCGGCCGACCCAGCCCGAGGCGATGGCGTGGGTCAGGAAGAAGCCGAGGGTGAACAGGATCAGGCCGGCCAGCATCGGCACCAGGCCGCCGGGCAGGGTCAGGGCGACTCCCAAACCGGTCGCCACCGCCGCCCCCGGCAGCACCAGCCGGCGGCCGAACCGGTCGATCAGCGCCCCCGCCGCCCACGAACTGGCGATGCCGAACACGTAGACGACGAAGATCATCCCCAGCGTGCCCTGGCTGAATTCGTAGGGCGGAGCGGTCAGGCGGAAGCCGATATAATTGAACAGGGCGACGAAGGTGCCCATCGCCAGGAACCCCGTCGCGAACAGCAGCCGCAGCGCCGGGCTGGCGAGATGGCGGCCCCAGGCGGCAAGGTGGAAATGCGGATCGAAGCCGCGCCGGGGGGTGAAATTGCGCGACGGCGGCAGCAGCAGCAGGAAGCCGATCGCGGCAACCAGCCCGGCAAGGCCGATGCCGCCCACCGCCACCCGCCAGGAAAACGCCTCGACCAGATGACCGGTGATGACGCGGCCGAGCATGCCGCCCAGCGCGGTGCCGCCGATATAGAGGCCCATCGCCCGGCCGAGGCCGCGCGGCTCGATCTCCTCGGCCAGATAGGCCATCGCCACCGCCGGCACTCCGCCCAGCGCCAGCCCCTCCAGCGCCCGCAGCACCAGCAGCAGCGACCAGCTCGGCGCCAGCGCGGCGGCGAGGTTGAGCGTCGCCGCCCCGATCAGCGAGCCGAACATCAGCCCGCGCCGGCCGAATCCCTCGGACAGGGCCGCCGCGCACAAAATCGCCACCGCCAGCAGGCTGGTGGTCAGCGACAGAGCAAGAGAGGAATGGGCCGGGCTGACCCCGAACTCGGCCACCAGCTCGGGCAGCAGCGGCTGGACGCAGTACAGCAGCGAAAAGGTGGCGAAGCCGGCCAGAAACAGCGCCAGATTGGCGCGGCGGTAGGCCGGGCTGCCGGGGGCGATGCCGCCACCCGGCGGCGGCGGCGGCGCGGAAGACGGGCCGGAGGATTCGGTCATGACGGGAAATCCGGTTGGTTCCCATCATCGATAGTCCCCAGCCCGGCTTTTTCCAAGCCGAACCGCCCGGACGGCAGGGTTGGCGAAATCGCATGCCCGCGCGCCCCGGCGCGGCGGACAGGGTGATGTGGGCTCCGCCCACCCCCGCCAAGGGCCGCAAGGCCCTTGGAACCCATTGGGGGTCGGGCGCGGAACGGCCTGTCAGCTTGGGCGCGGGCGTATGCCGCGCGAAGGGTCTTCCCCCGATAACAGCCTGTGCCCCAGAAGCGAGGCATAACCGGCGTGGGGAGAGGGGTCAGCGCCGGCCGATCTCGTGATCCCAGATCGTTTCCGGCATCTCGAATTCGGCCATCGCCGCCAGCAGCGCCGCCGGGTCGGCCTCGATGGCGACCATCGCGCGATGGCGGGCGCGCATGAAGCCCTCGGCGGCGACATGGTCGAGAAACAGCATCAGGTCGCGGTAATAATGCTCGACGTCGAGGAAGCCGAGCGGCTTGCTGTGCAGGCCGAGCTGGCCCCAGCCCCAGATCTCGAACAATTCGTCGAGGGTGCCGATCCCGCCCGGCAGGGCGATGAAACCGTCGGCCAGTTCGACCATCGTCGCCTTGCGCTCGTGCATCGAGCCGACCACCCGCAGCTCGGTCAGGCCCTGGTGGGCGACCTCGCGCCGGACCATCCCCTCGGGGATCACCCCGGTGACCCGGCCGCCGGCGGCCAGCACCGCGTCGGCCACCTCGCCCATCAGGCCGACGCAGCCGCCGCCATAGACCAGCTCCAGCCCGTTTTCGGCCAGCATCCGGCCCAGCCGCCGCGTCGCCTCGGCATAGGCCGGACGGGTGCCGAAGCTGGAGCCGCAGAACACGCAGACCCGCCGCATCGCCCTCACCCTTCCTTGAGAATCCGGTCGAACGCCGCCACCGCCGCCGCCGCGCCGGCGGGATGGTTCCACACCCCGCCCGACACGGCGAGGAAATCGGCCCCGGCCTCGACCAGCGGGCGGCAATTATCGACGGTGATGCCGCCGATCGCGACGCAGGGCACCACGAACAGGTCGCTCCACCAGCGCAGCAGCTCGGGCTCGGCCCGGGTCGGCGCCTGCTTGGTGTCGGTGGGGAAGAAGGCGCCGAAAGCGACGTAATCGGCGCCGGCCTCGCCCGCCTCCATCGCCAGATGGCGGGAATCGTGACAGGTGACGCCGACGATCCCCTCCGGCCCGACCGCGGCGCGGGCCTCGGCGTAGGAGGCGTCGTCCTGGCCGACATGGACCCCGTCACAGCCGGTCTCGAAGGCGAGGTCGGGACGGTCGTTGAGCAGCACCGCCACCCCGCGCCGCTGCGCCGGGGGCCGCAGCACGTCGATCAGCCGGGCCAGGGCGTCGTCGTCGAGCCCCTTGACCCGGATTTGCAGGCAGGCGACGTCGCCGGCATCGAGTGCTTCCTCCAGGGTGCGGACCCAGGCGAAGGGCTGAGCGATTTCAGGCGGGGTGATCAGATAAAGCCGGGAAGCGGAAATGGCGCACCTCGCGCGGAAGGGGGGACGGAACGATCCTCCGGTTGAAGCATGGATCGCCCCCCGCTGGCAACCCGAGCGCCGGAAACGCTGCCCCGAAAAGATCACAGTTCGTCCCTGATCTTGCCATCGCCCGGCGGGATCTTATTCCTCGCCAACCCGCCGAGCCGGCGGAGGCAAAACCAGAAACAAGGACCTGACACCATGATCGCCAGTCGTCTTCTCGCCGCCGCCTTCCTCGCCGCCTCGCTGGCCCCGGTGGCGGCGCTGGCTCAGACCACCAGCGACAACCAGACCCCCGCCGCGACCCAGGCCAAGCCGGAGCACGCGAAGCCGGAACACGCCAAGCCCGAACATGCCAAGCCGGCCCACGCCAAGCGCGACCATGCCGGCGCGATGGAGACCCCGGCCGGCGAAGCGGCCAAAACGACCCCGGCCGGCGAAGCGGCCAAGACCACGCCCGCCGGCGAAGCGGCCAAGACCGCTCCGGCCACCCCGGCCGCGCCGCCCAGCACGCCCGCCAAGTGAGCCGGATGGGGGGAGGGGCGCCCCTCCCCCCTCGCTTCCCGTTGAAAAAACGCGGCGGTCCGGAGGCGCGCAGCCTCCGGGCGGGGCCGGGGCGGCAGCCCGGCGAGAGGCGGGTCAGCGCGCCAGCACCTCGCCGCCGAGCCCCGGCGCCAGCGCGACCAACGCCGCCAGCGCCGCCCCATCCGCCACGACCCGCACCCGCCCACAGCCGGCCTTCAGCGCCGCCAGGGCCAGCCCCGGCGCCTCGCCGCAATCGAGCACGGCGGTGATGTCGAGTTCGGGCGCCTCGGCGCGGGCCAGGGCGACCAGTTCGCGCCACCAGCCGATCCCCTGCCAGCCGGCCGCCCCGGGCGGACTTTCCAGCACCAGAGACTTCCCCGCCGCCCGAGCGGCCACCACCGCCCGCCGCACCGCGTCGGCCGAATCGACCTCGACCCGCAGCGCCGTTCCCGTCACCGCTCGGCCCACGGCATCTCGCGCTGACGCAGCCGGCGCCAGCCGCGCGCCGCCTCGGCCAGCAACTCGGCCTCGTCGGCACGGTGCCACGCCGCGACCCGGGCGGCGGCCGCGACCGCCCCCGGATCGGGCAGCGCGGCGAGGCGCGGCAACGCCACCGCCAGATCGTTGAGCCGCCCCAGCGCGTCCTGCAACGCGGCCAGATCCTCGATGAACCCGGCCACCGCCTTGCGCGGCAGCAGGGCGGCGAAGAACTCGGCGGCGTAACGGGCCTGCTTGGCGCGGATGCGGACCTCGTGCCGTTCGGGCGGGGTCAGCGCCAGCAGATCCTCGCCGCCCTGGCGCAGCAGCCGGCGGGTGATCTTGGCCAGACGGTGGCGGGCGAAGGGCGGGATCGGCGCGGCGAGGCGCGCGGTCCGCTGGGCGCGCCACTCGCCGGATTCGATCCAGGCGCCGAGATCGAGCACCAGCGCGGCGAAGCGGCGGTCGCGCACCGCCGCCACCGCGATGTCGAGCCGGCTGGCGAGGTCGCGCCCGGCGGCGGCGTCGAGCGCGGCGAGGCCGTCATCGTCGGGCCGGGCCGCCCGCACCGGGGCGAGGATCTCGGCCCGCAGCACCTCGGCGTCGCGGGCCGGGCCGAGCCGTTCCAGCAGCCAGCGCAGCTCGGCGCCGATCTCGGCCAGACGCGGCCCCTCGACCACCGGGCGGAACAGCCGGATCGCCGAGCGCAGCCGCCTGAGCGCCACCCGCATCTGATGGATCGCCTCGCCGTCGCCGGTGGCGAGCAGGCAATGCTCGTTGACCAGCAGATGGTCGAGGCAGGATCGCGCGATCGTCTGAAACGCCTCGCCCACGCCGAGGCGCGGCTCAAGCGCCGGCACCCGGGCCTTGACCGGGCGCAGACCGTCCCCACTGGCCAAGCGCACCCCCCGTTCCGATTTGCTGAGCGACAGCGGCCGCACCGGCACGGCGGCCAGCATCTGGCGGGCCAGATCGAACAGCCGGTGCGGCTCGCCCCGCACCAGTTCGAACTCGACCTCGCAGATCGGCTCCGACCGCTCGCCCGCCACCACCCGGCCGTGATCGAGCGCCGCCTCGACCTCCCAGGCCTCGCCGTCTGGCTCCGCCCCGCCGCCGAGGCGGTAGGTGGTGCGGTGGATCTCGGTCGAGAACATCGGCCGCAGCCGCGCCAGCAGCGCCGGATCGGCGAACAGGGCGAGGCCGGTGGCGCGCAGATGGTCGCGATCGAGTGCGGGCTCGGCGCCGGGCAGGGCCGTCTCCCATTCCGGCCGGTCGAACAGCCCGGCCCCGCCGGCGCCGGGGGCCTTGACCGTCTGCACCAGCCCGTCGCCGGTCGAGCGCACCCGCAGCGCCACCCCGGCGCGGGCCAGGGCGAAATCCGGCGTGTCGAAATAAACCGAGGCAAGGCTGCGGCGGACCGGCGGGGCCTGCGCCGGCAGGGCGAGCGGGGGATGGGACGACAGGCGGGCCATGTCGTCGGGCGCCAGGCCCAGTTTCAACTCGATCTCGCGGCCGTCACGCATCGTTTCGTCCCGATGGTTGCAGTCTTTCATACCAGCCGCCGGCCGCCGCGCCAAGAACCGAGGGCGCGGGGCTCCCCCGCACCAATGGCCGATGGCCACCACGCCCGCCCCGCGCGGGCCGCGTCAACGATTTGTTCAGAGGGTGCTGGCTATGCTGACCCCGGCGTGGGCGAGCGGGCGGAGTCCGTCCCGCGTCAGGCGCGACCGGACCAGCGGCAGGCCCGACCCCGGCCGGAGGCCCACACCCGTTGACACGAGGGCGATACCGATGACAACCCGACGCTTCGCTCCGGTGCTGCTGGCGGCGATCGCCGTCGCCGTTCTGCCCGGCTGCGGCATGCTGGTCGATCCCACCCCGTCGACCCGCAGTTCGTTCCGCCAGTTGATCGATGGCGGCAATTATTCCGATCACGCCCTCAACGCCCTGACCGCCGGCCAGCTCGCCGAGGCCGAACGCAACGCTCTGGCCGCGCTGCGGGTCGATCCGCGCGATCCCTATGCCCTCTACGTCGCCGGGATGGTCTATCAGGCCACCGGCCGCTACGACCTCGCCCGTCAGTATTATCAGGCGCTGATCGCCAACCAGCCGCAGATCACCATCGTGATCCAGTCGCAGGGCCAGCCCCAGGTCCGCAGCCTGATCGACCTCGCCCAGTCGAACCTGACCCTGATCGACCGCCAGACCGGCCGCTATGTCCCCCGCACCGCCGCCCAGTCGGGCCGGGTGATCGAACCGCCGCTGGCCGGCGAGCCCCAGCCGCCCTACCCCGGCGCGCTCCCCGGCGGCCTGCCCCCGGCCGGGCCGATCTCGGCCCAGCCGCTCGGCGCCGCCGGCATCGCCCCCGCCGCGCTGACCGACCCCGCCGGCCCCAACGCCGCCGAGACCGCCGTCTCCGCCCGCTTCCGCCTGCTCAAGCGCCTGCTCGACGAGGGGCTGATCACCGCCGACGAATACGGCCGCCGCCGCGCCGCCAATGTCGGCGCGCTGATGCCCTATGCCGCCACCAATCCGCCGGCGCGCGGCCTCGACCGCCCGCCGCCGGGCGAGGCCGAGGTGATCGCCCGGCTGAAATCGCTGTCCGACCAGCTCGAGGCCAAGGCGCTGACCCCGGCCGAACAGGCGGCGGAGCGCGGCGTGATCCTCGATGCCCTGCTGCCGGCCCAGCCGCGCGAACTTGAAATGCCCCCGGCCCCGCTCCACAACGTGATGGAGGCGGCCGGCGCGGTCGGCCGGGCCGAACGGCTGCGCGGCGCCGGTCTGCTCCAGCCCAACGAGGCGGCGGCCGAACGCGCCGCGATCGAACGCCAGCTCGACGGCGGCAGCGGCTATGCCGCCGCCCCCGCCCCCACCCGCCACGCCAGCGCCCGTCACACCAAATCCAAGGGCAAGGCCAAGGCCGCCGGCAACAGCGGCAGCCCGGCGCTGATCCTCGCCACCGCCCCCAGCGAGGACGAGGCCCGCGCCACCTGGGAGAAGATCAAGGCCAAGTATCCCGAGGAACTGGGAGCGATGAACGCCACGGTCCGCCAGGTCGGCGGCGGCGCCAAGGCCCCGCGCTGGCGGGTGGTCGCCGGCCCGGTCGAAACCAACGCCGAGGCCCGCCGGCTGTGCAAGGCGCTCAAGCTCTATCGCCAGTCCTGCTCGGTCGGCATCCTCTGACCCGGACCGCGTCCCGCCACTCGCCACTTCCCTTCCGCCGCCGCCCGCGCTAATCAGTGCGGCTCGATCCGATAAGCAGAAGGGGCGTTCGGGAATGACGCGCACGTTGTTCGGCACCGATGGAGTGCGGGGAACCGCCAATGCCGAGCCGATGACGGCCGAAATGGCGCTGCGGCTGGGCATGGCCGCCGGCAGCCATTTCACCCGCGGCGACCATCGCCATACCGTGGTGATCGGCAAGGACACCCGGCTGTCGGGCTACCTGCTCGAACCGGCGCTGACCGCCGGCTTCGTCTCGGTCGGCATGGACGTGGTGCTGGTCGGGCCGCTGCCGACCCCGGCGGTGGCGATGCTGACCCGCTCGCTGCGCGCCGATCTCGGCGTGGTGATCTCCGCCTCGCACAATCCCTACCAGGACAACGGCATCAAGCTGTTCGGCCCCGACGGCTACAAGCTGTCCGACGAGACCGAGCGGACGATCGAGGCCACCATGGCCAACGGCATCGAATCGCTCCGCGTCGGCCCCGACCGGCTCGGCCGCGCCCGCCGGCTGGAGGATGCCGGCGGCCGCTACATCGAATATGCCAAGAGCACATTCCCGCGCGGGCTGCGGCTCGACGGGCTCAAGATCGTGGTCGATTGCGCCAACGGCGCCGCCTACAAGGTCGCCCCCCGCGTGCTGTGGGAACTCGGCGCCGAGGTGGTGCCGATGGCCGTCACCCCCGACGGCTTCAACATCAACAAGGAATGCGGCTCGCTCCACACCGACGCGCTGGGCGAGCAGGTGGTGACCCACGGCGCCGACCTCGGCATCGCGCTGGACGGCGACGCCGACCGTCTCGTCCTGTGCGACGAAACCGGCCGCCAGATCGACGGCGATCAGGTGATGGCCCTGATCGGCGACCTGTGGCAACGCTCCGGCCAGTTGCGCGGCGGCGGCGTGGTCGCCACCGTGATGTCCAACCTCGGCCTCGAACGCTTCCTCGCCGCGCGCGGCCTGACCCTGGTCCGCACCCAGGTCGGCGACCGCTACGTGCTCGAACGGATGCTGGCCGACGGCTACAATGTCGGCGGCGAACAATCCGGCCACATGATCCTGGCCGACCATTCCACCACCGGCGACGGACTGGTCGCGGCGCTCCAGGTGCTGGCGGCGCTGATCCAGTCGGGCAAGCAGGCCAGCGAGGTGCTGCGCCAGTTCGAGCCGCTGCCCCAGTTGCTGCGCAACGTCCGGGTCGAGGGCCGCTCCGCCGCCGAGATCCTCGCCGCCCCCACCGTCAAGGGCGCCATCGCCGCCGGCGAAGCCCGCCTCGCCGGCCAGGGCCGACTCCTCATCCGCAAGTCCGGCACCGAACCGCTGATCCGCGTCATGGCCGAGGGCGAGGACGAAAAGGTGATCGATACCGTCACCGCCAGCATCATCGACGCCATCCGCTCCGCCGCGGCGTAAGGGGGGCGGAAAGAAAAGGGTCGTGGGCTCTGCCCACACCCGCCAGGAGCCAGCGGCTCCTGGACCTGCGTCAATGGTCGAATGCGGCCAATGCCGGTCAGCTTGGGCGCCCGCGATTCGGGGGCGGCCGTTGCAGGGAATCATTGGCAGATTCGGGACGGTAGAGGTGGCCTTGCCCGCCAAGTCTTGAAAGGGCCGGGAGGGGAAGGACGGCTGCGGAGTCCAGATCGGGAACATCGGACGATGCAGACGAGTGCGGCTTCGGCGAGAAGAATTAACGCACAATCTTTACGCGTTGTTTATTTGGCGATCAAGCGTGACGACTGGCCAACATGAAAGTTAGTCGTTGTTGCCGCCGGCATAGGTGGTTATAAATGCGTCAGACGCAATGCCTGCCTTCGCGGCCAACTTAACCAAAATTTGAGCTTCCACCAGAGAGCCAACTCCGTTGCCCATTACTATAGACCAATTCTTGTTTGGGTGACGAGGCGTGTAGGCCTGAAAATCAAATCCTAAGTCGCTGTGCTGCGTCTTAAGTTGCTTCAGCAATGCAAGAGCCTGTGCTTCGCTGGAAGCCGAGCCAACAATAACCCAATAGGTTTTTTTTGGAATTATAACTCCAAGACCTTCCAAAAACTGCTCTGTCTGCGTGCTTGTTTCGAATTTCTTTATATCCTTATCGTTGCTTTGAGCATAAGCCTCGCTAATTATCCCGATGTAACTCTGTAATCTGTGAACAGAACCAGCGGGATCCTGTTTGGGCTGCACATGGGCAGCGTTAACGGTTCCCATGAGAAGTGCAGGTGCGGCTAGCCCCAAATTAAACAGCTTCTTTCGATCACGCTCTGAATCATATATCCACCCAATTAGCGCGCCAGAGCAAAAAAGTATTAATAATCTCACAATGTAACCAAGAGATTTCAATGGCGTAACATCCAAAAAAACTGTCTCAAAATCTACATAGTATAGATTTATCAAGGCAGGAATTGCCGCTGATGCACCGCATAATAAAATTCTTTCTTTTGTATTTATTTTGTCAGTGTCAGACATTGGGTAGTCCCCTGAAATATTATCCACCTTTTGGCAGAGATTGTCAAATAATATCAGACAATCAACTAGGTGTCGATTCCACCGTCTGACTTCTCATGGCCCATCAAAGAAGGCCCGGTGGAACCGAGGAAAGTCCGCTATCGGGAACCGACCATGCCCCACGGAACGGCCGCCTTGGGCGCAAAGCGGCCATCTCTCCGCCCCCTCTCGGCTACTTCATCGCCTGCACCAACCGCTCCAGCCCATCGAGAAAGCGCGAGCGGTCGAGTTTGGCATAGGCACGCGGCCCGCCGCCTTCGATCTGGCCGCTGTCGCGCAGATGGGTCATCAGGTCGCGCATTGCCGAAGCCATGCCGATCGAATCCGGGTCGAAGATCTTGCCGCGATGGTCGATCCCCCGCCCGCCTTTCTCCAGGCAGCGCACCGCCAGCGGCACGTCGGCGGTGACCACGAGATCGCCGGCCTCGAACCGCTCGACGATGCGGTCGTCGGCCTGATTGAGCCCGTCCGGCACCACCTCCTGCGTCACCAGCGGCGAATCGATCCCCCGCATCCAGCGATTGCCGATCAGCACCACCGCCAGACCATGCCGGGTGGCGACCCGGATCACCTCTTCCTTGACCGGACAGGCATCGGCATCGACAAAAATCCGCATCCGTCATCTCTCTCTAAAAACCAACGGGTTCCAAGGGCCTGACGGCCCTTGGCGGGCGTGGGCGGAGCCCACATCCTGTCTATTTCCGGCCACGTCGCCCCTTGCGCGGCGGCGGTGGCGCGGCGGGAGCCCCCGCCCCCACCGACATCTCCAGCTCGGCGGCATCGAGCCGGCGCAGTTCGTCGCGCAGACGGGCCGCCTCCTCGAATTCGAGGTCGGCGGCGGCGGCCTTCATCCGCTTTTCGAGATCGGCGCGGATCTGGGCCAGCGACTTGCCCACCGCGTGGCCGACCGCGCCCGGCCCGGTCGATACCGTGACGTAATCCTGCTCCGGCACCGAGCCGATCACGTCGCCGATCGCCTTGCGCACGCTTTCCGGGGTGATGCCGTGGGCGGCGTTGTAGGCCTGCTGCTTCTCGCGGCGGCGGTTGGTCTCGCCGATGGCGTAATCGAGGCTGGCGGTCATCTTGTCGGCATAGAGGATCACCCGCCCTTCGAGATTGCGGGCGGCGCGGCCGATGGTCTGGATCAGCGAGGTCTTCGAGCGCAGGAACCCTTCCTTGTCGGCGTCGAGGATCGCCACCAGGGCGCATTCGGGAATGTCGAGCCCCTCGCGCAGCAGGTTGATCCCGACCAGCACGTCGAACGCGCCGAGGCGCAGGTCGCGGATGATCTCGATCCGCTCCAGCGTGTCGATGTCGGAATGGAGGTAGCGCGCCCGCACCCCGATCTCGTGCAGATACTCGGTCAGGTCCTCGGCCATCTTCTTGGTCAGGGTGGTGACCAGGACGCGGAAGCCCTTGGCGGCGACGGCGCGGCATTCGCCCAGCAGGTCATCGACCTGCCCCTCGACCGGGCGGATCAGACAGACCGGGTCGATCAGGCCGGTGGGACGGATCACCTGCTCGACGAAGGCGCCGCCGGTACGCTCCAGTTCCCACGGGCCGGGGGTGGCGGAGACGAACAGGGTCTGCGGCCGCATCTCGTCCCATTCCTCGAACTTCAGCGGCCGGTTGTCGGCGCAGGACGGCAGGCGGAAGCCGAATTCCGACAGGGTGCTCTTGCGCTGGAAGTCGCCGCGGAACATCCCGCCGATCTGCGGCACGGTGACATGGCTTTCGTCGATGATCAGCAGGGCGTCGGGGGGAAGGTATTCGAACAGGGTCGGCGGCGGCTCGCCCGGCTGGCGCCCGGTCAGGTAGCGGGAATAATTCTCGATGCTCTTGCAATGGCCGGTGGTCTCGATCATCTCGAGATCGAAGCGGGTGCGCTGCTCGATCCGCTGCGCCTCCAAAAGCTTGCCCTCGGCGGTGAACCGCTCGACCGTTTCCCGCAATTCCTGGCGGATCCCCTTGACCGCCTGGGTCAGGGTCGGACGCGGGGTGACGTAGTGGCTGGAGGGATAGACCGTGATCGCGGAGAGGCCGCAGGTGCGCTCGCCGGTCAGCGGGTCGAACTCGGCGATGCTCTCGATCTCGTCGCCCCACAGCGACAGCCGCCACGCCCGGTCCTCGTAATGGACCGGGAAGATCTCGACCGCGTCGCCGCGCACCCGGAAGGTGCCGCGCTCGAACGCGGTGTCGTTGCGGCTGTATTGCAGCTCGACCAGCCGGCGCAGCAGTTCGGATCGCTCGATCCGGGCGCCGACCTCGAGCGGGATGGTCATCCGCGCGTAGGACTCGACCGAACCGATGCCGTAGATGCACGAGACCGAGGCGACCAGCACCACGTCGCGCCGCTCAAGCAGGGAGCGCGTCGCCGCATGGCGCATCCGGTCGATCTGCTCGTTGATCTGGGAATCCTTCTCGATGTAAGTATCGGTGCGCGGGATGTAGGCTTCGGGCTGGTAGTAATCGTAATACGAGACGAAGTACTCGACCGCGTTATTGGGAAAAAATCCCTTCATCTCGGCGTAAAGCTGGGCGGCAAGGGTCTTGTTGGGGGCCAGCACCAGGGCCGGGCGGCGCCGCGCCGCGATCACCTGGGCCATGGTGAAGGTCTTGCCCGAGCCGGTGACGCCGAGCAGCACCTGATCGCGCTCGCCGGCCTCGATCCCGGCGGTCAGCGCGGCGATCGCCGCCGGCTGGTCGCCGGCCGGCTGGTAATCGGACACCAGGGCGAAGGCGGCATCGCCCTGCGGCAGAGGAGGACGTTCGATGATTTCACTGAGCGGGCGGCCCATCGTTGCCTCCGTGCCGACGATTTTACCGAAATTTAAGGCCGCCGGCCGCACACTGACGCCGACGGGAAAGGTGTGGCTCACGGCTCCCATTGTGACCGGCGGGCAAGGGGTCTGACGATGTACGATCGGCTCGATATTTTCAAGGCGACCAAGAACGAGATGGACTGGCTGGCCCAGCGCCAGGAGGTGCTGGCCGCGAACATCGCCAACGCCAACACCCCGCGCTACCTGCCCAAGGACCTCAAGCCGCTGTCGTTCAAGGAACTGGTCACCGGCCCCGACCGCCCGACCGTCACCGCCACCGCCACCAACCCGGCCCACATCGTCCCCGAGACCGGCCCCGATCCGTTCAAGGCGCAGACCCAGCGCAAGACCTACGAATCGACCCCCGACGGCAACGCGGTGATCCTCGAGGAGCAGATGGCCAAGATCGGCGAGGCCGGCACCGCCTACAGCACCGCCACCTCGCTGTTCCAGAAGTACCAGAAGATGCTGATGACCGCCCTGGGCAAGAGTTAACCGGTCATGGATGAACTGACCAAAAGCGGCAAGATCGCCATCTCGGGCATGAAGGTGCAGTCGGAACGGCTGCGGGTGATTTCCGAGAACCTCGCCAACGCCGATTCCACCGCCCAGACCCCCGAGGGGCTGCCCTACCGCCGCAAGGTCGTCTCGTTCAAGAGCGAGCTCGACCGCAACACCGGGCTCAACACCGTCAAGGTCGACAAAGTGCGCACAGATTCCTCAGACTTCCAGCGCCGCTACGACCCCAAGCACCCGGCCGCCGACCGTGAAGGCTACGTGCTGACGCCCAACGTCAACCCGCTGATCGAAATGATGGACATGCGGGAGGCCCAGCGCAGCTATCAGGCCAACATGGACGTGGTCACCACCTCGCGCAACCTGCTGTCGCGCACGGTCGACATGCTGCGCTGAGCCCCGCCCGCTCCGCTTTCGCCGCCCCCCTCGCCAGGACCTTATCGCCATGACCAGTTTCACCAGCGCCATTTCCGCCTACCGCACCGCCGCCGACCCGATGGCCGCGCTCGGGGGCTCGTCCTCCGCGACCTCGCTGCGGGCCGAGGGCGACGACCTCGCCGCCGCGACCGGCACCGACTTTTCCGCCATGCTGAAGGATGCCGCCAAGAGCGCGATCAGCCAGTCGCAGCAGGCCGAGCAGACCTCGCTGGCGGCGGTGGCCGGCAAGACCGATATCCGCGAGGTGGTCTCCGCGGTGGCCAATGCCGAACTGACCCTCAACACCGTGGTCAACATCCGCGACAAGGTGATCAGCGCCTACAAGGAAATCCTGGCCATGTCGATCTGACATGACAGAGGCGGAGCTGATCGACGTCGCCCGCGAGGCGATGATGGTGACCCTCAAGGTCTCGGCGCCCAGCCTGCTGGTCGCCCTGGTGGTGGGTCTGCTGGTGTCGATCTTCCAGACCCTGACCCAGATCCAGGAACAGACCCTGACCTTTGTCCCCAAGATGATGCTGGTGTTCGCATCCCTGGTGCTGTTCCTGCCGTTCATGTTATCGAACCTCAGCGAATTCTGGCACCACACCATGGACCGGGTGATCGTCGGCGGGGGCTGATGGGCAAGCGCCCCGCCCGGGCGGCAAGGGAGGGGGAGGATGGCCAGCATTCCGGTGGCGGCGGGATCCCTGCGATGCTGAGCGAGTTGCTCCAGCTCGACATCTACCGTTTCTTTCTGGTGTTCGCCCGCATCGGCGCGGCGATGATGCTGCTGCCCGGCATCGGCGGTCAGTTGGTCAGCACCCGGATCCGCCTGCTGCTGGCACTGGCGATCGCCGCGCTGATGGTGCCGGCGCTGGCGCCGCTGCTGCCGCCGACCCCGTCCTCGCCGGCCGGGGTGCTGCGGGTGCTGGCCGGCGAGGTGCTGATCGGGCTGTTTCTCGGCAGCGTCACCACCTTCCTGATGTCGATCATCAACGTCACCGGCGCGATCATCGGCTTCATGACCGGGCTGACCAACGCCTTCTCGTTCGACCCGATCGCCGAGCAGCAAAGCTCGCTGCTGACCGGCTTTCTCGCCAACATCGCGATGCTGGCGGTGTTCTCGACCGACCTGCACCACCTGATGTTCCGCGCGGTGATCGAATCCTACACCCTGTTCCAGGCCGGGGCGCCGCCGCCGCTCGGCGATTTCGCGGAAACGCTGTCGCACCTGCTGACCACCGCCTTCCGGTTCGGGCTGCAATTCTCGGCGCCGCTGCTGGTGTTCGGGCTGGTGTTCTATACCGGGCTCGGCCTGCTGTCGCGGCTGGTGCCGCAGATCCAGGTGTTCTTCGTGGCGATGCCGGTGCAGTTGCTGATCGGGCTGGCGATGCTGATGGCGGCGCTGGGGACGATGATCTCGCTGTTCCTGCGCGAGTTCGAGAACACCCTCATTCCCTTCCTGCCGCCGGGGTGACGCGATGGCGGAAGACGCGGAAGACAAGTCGGAACAACCGACAGACCGAAAACTCGACAATGCCCGCAAGGAAGGCCAGGTCGCCAGTTCGACCGAGGTGCGGATCTGGGCCGGGCTGATGGGCACCCTGGTGGTGCTGTCGCTGATGGCCCCCAAGATGGCCGTCCAGCTCGACCATCTGCTGCGGCCGTTCATCGAACGGCCGGCCCAGCTCGACATGAGCCCGGGCGGGCTGGGCCTGATCCTGACCCATCTGGTCCAGCAGGTGCTGGTGGTGCTGACGATGCCGCTGGCGCTGCTGCTGGTGCTCGGCATCGCCTCGGTGGTGGCGCAGAACGGCCTGCTGTTCGTCCCCAAGCGCCTGGCCCCCGACCTCAGCAAGATCGATCCGCTGAAGGGCTTCCAGAAGCTCTTTTCGCTCAACAATCTGGTCGAGTTCCTGAAATCGCTGTTCAAGGTCGGCGCGGTCGGGGTGGTGCTGTTCATCATCCTGCGCGGCCGGATGGACGATTTCGCCGGTCTGGCGGCGTTCGACCTGACCACCATCCTCGATTACCTGCGCCGGCAGGTGCTGGCGATGATGATCATCGCGATGCTGATGGTGACGGTGCTGGCGGCGGCCGACTGGCTGTACCAGCGCTACAGCTTCACCCAGCGGATGAAGATGACCAAGCAGGAGGTCAAGGACGAACACAAGCAGAGCGAAGGCGACCCGATGGTGCGCGGCCGGCTGCGGTCGCTGCGCATGCAGCGGGCGCGGCGGCGGATGATGGCGGCGGTGCCGAAGGCCGACGTGGTGGTGACCAACCCGACCCACTTCGCCGTCGCCCTGCAATACGAGATGGACGCGATGTCGGCGCCCCGGCTGGTGGCCAAGGGCGCCGACCTGATCGCCAAACGCATCCGCGAGCTGGCCGAGGAGAACGACGTGCCGATCGTCGAGAACCCGCCCCTGGCCCGCGCCCTCTATGCCACGGTCGAACTCGACCAGGAAATCCCGCCCGAGCATTACCGCGCGGTGGCCGAGGTGATCAGTTACGTCTTCAAGCTGAAGGGCAAAATTGCGCACTGAGTCTTCCCGCCGGGACAGCCCCGCCGATCCCCCCGCCGGCCGGCTGGCGCGGTGGTGGGCCGCGCTCACCCGCCGCCGCCCGCGCCGCCGCCCCGCCGCCGCCCTGGCGGCG
>NZ_JBHUIY010000010.1:0-106235 GCF_042683125.1 Phaeospirillum tilakii | reverse complement strand
CGACGAGCGCCCCGCCGCCGCGCCGGAACGGGTCGCCGCCATCGCCCCCACCGCGCCCCGCCCTGCCGCTTCGACCGAGGCGCCGCCGCCCGGCCGCGGCCCGCGTTTCGTGCCCCGGCCGCTACAGGGCCTCGCCAGCCGCGACGCCGGCCCCAATCCGCCGGTCCATCTCGAGGCCGATCAGGTCACCTACGACCGCGAGTTCGACATCGTCACCGCGCGCGGCAAGGTGGTGCTGAGCCAGACCCTGCGCACCATCTCGGCCGACACCCTGACCTACAACCTCAAGCAGGACCTGATGGGGGCGTCGGGCAACGTCGTGCTGACCGAGCCGTCGGGCGAGATCACCAAGGCCGATTATCTCGAACTGACCGGCGACATGAAAGAAGGGGTGGCGCGGCGGATCCGGATGATCCTGGCCGACGATTCCCGCCTCGCCGCCGCCACCGCCGAACGGCGCGGCGGCGACCGCACCGATCTCAAGGAGGCCAGCTACACCGCCTGCGAGCCCTGCCGCGACCATCCCGAGCGCACCCCGCTGTGGCAGGTCAACGCCGACACCGTCACCCACAACCAGGCCGAGGCGGAGATGGAATACCGCAACGCCTGGCTTGAACTGGGCGGGGTGCCGGTGTTCTACACCCCCTACCTGTCCCATCCCGATCCGACGGTGCGGCGCAAGAGCGGCTTCCTCACCCCGAGCTTCGGCAGCAACAGCACCCTCGGCGCCTCGATGAGCACGCCCTATTACGTCGTGCTGTCCGACCAGGAGGACGTCACCGTCACCCCGCGCTTCATGCTCGAGCGCGGCGCCGCGATGTCGGGCGACCCCAATTTCGACGAGGAGGCCTCGGCCTTCGTCTTCCGCCGCATCCAATGGTCGGCCGAACATCGCTGGCGCGGCGGCACCGGTCAGGCGCTGACCCGGGCCAGCATCGTCGCCGACCGCGAAACCGGCGAGCCGCGCGGCCACATCGATTCCAAGGGGCTGGTCGATCTCGACGAGACCTGGCGCGCCGGCTGGCAGGTGCAGTACCAGTCGGACCAGACCTACCGCAACCTTTACAAGGTGCGGATGGACAATGACCGCAACTGGCTGCTGACCCGCCCCTATGTCGAGGGCTTCGGCCGGCGCGGCTACAGCATGGCGGAAACGCTGTCGTTCCAGGGCCAGCAGGTGGTCAGCGACGGCAGCAAGGCCACCGTGGTGGTGCCGCATCTGGTCGATTCCCGCGTCAGCGCCCCCGGCTGGCAGGGCAGCTATTGGACCAACGACGCCGACCTGCTGGTCTATGGCCGCAGCCGGGGCGCCGAATCCCGCCGCCTGTCGAGCCGCACCGGCTGGACCCTGCCACTGGTGACCTCGGACGGCCAGCTGTTTACCTTCTCGACTGGGCTGCGGCTCGACGGCTACGATTCCGAACATCTGACCCAGAGCAACGACGACGCGCTGCGTGATTCCGCCACCACCGGCCGCGCCCTGCCCGACGCCTCGCTGCAATGGAGCTACCCCTTCAGCCGGCGCGGCGACGGCCTGACCCAGGTGATCGAGCCGCTCGGCATGCTGGCGGTCAGCCCGATCGGCGGCAACAGCTACAAGATCCCCAACGAGGACTCGATCGATTTCGAACTCGACGAGACCAACGTCCTGCGCCCCAACCGGCTGGTCGGGCTCGACCGGGTCGAGGGCGGCCTGCGCGGCGGCTACGGCCTGCGCTGGGCCGCCTATCCCGATCGCGGCGGCAAGGTCGGCATCCAGCTCGCCCAGGGCTGGCGCCGCCACCTCGACGACACCTTCCGCGAGGGCAGCGGCTTCACCGACAATTTCTCCGATTATCTCGGCCGGGTCGAGATCAGCCCCAACGGCAATTTCTCGCTGAGCGATCGGTTCCGCCTCGACAAGGACAGCCTCAGCCTCAACCGCCACGAGGCCACCCTCGCCGTCGGTCCCGAATCGCTGCGCGGTTCGGTCAGCTACGGCTACCTCTCGCCCTCGACGCTCGAAAGCGGCAGCCTCTATGGACGGCGCCAGTACGCCACCTACGGCCTGACCAGCGCGATCAGCCAATATGTCCGCACCGAGGCCAGCGTCAACCAGGACCTCGAGGACAATGGCGGCATCCTGAGCGTGCGGTCGCGGACCTCCTACGACGACGAATGTTTCGCCCTGGCCCTGACCCTTCAGCGTTATTTCACCAACCAATACGGGCTCAATTCCGGCTTCGACGCCAGCCTGACAGTGGTGCTGAAGACCCTGGGCCAGGGTTCGACCGGGCTGTTCTGATGGACGCGCACCGACAACCGACCAGGACGAAAGGGATCGCGGGAATGAAGTTTGCGCCTATGGCCGTCCTGTTCCTCGCCGTGGCGCTGGCCGCGCTGCCCAGCCCGGGCCGGGCCCAGGAGATGGACCGCATCGCCGCGGTGGTCAATGACGACATCATCTCGCTGCGCGACCTCGAAGGGCGGATCAAGCTGGCGCTGGCGGTGTCCAACCTGCCCGACACCGTCGAGAACCGCCGCCGCCTGCTGCCCCAGGTGATGCGCAAGCTGATCGACGAGCATCTCCAGATGCAGGAAGCCCGCCGGGTCAAGCTCCAGGTCGGCGCCGAGGACATCAACCGCGCCATCGCCACCATCGAGAAGCAGAACCGCATGCCGCCCGGCGGCCTGCTGGCCCAGCTCGCCCGCGCCGGGGTCGATCCCTCGGCGGTGCGCGATCAGGTCCGCGCCGACATCGCCTGGCTGCGGGTGATCGGCCGCCTGCTTCAGCCCACCGTCCGCGTCGGCGAGGAGGAGATCACCGACCGGCTCGAAACCCTGCGCCAGCAGATCGGCCGGCCGGAATACCTGCTGGCCGAGATCGAACTGCCGTTCGACACCCCGGCCCAGGAGCAGGAGGCCCGCCATCTCGGCGAGCGCCTGCTCGACCAGTTGAAGTCCGGCGCCCCGTTCCAGGCGCTGGCCCGCCAGTTCTCCCAGAGCGGCTCGGCCTCCAACGGAGGCATGCTCGGCTGGATCAGCGAAATCAATCTCGACGAGGACTGGCGCGAGCCGGTCGCCGCGCTGCAAAAGGGCCAGGTCAGCCCGCTGATTCGCACCGGCTCGGGCTACACCATCCTGACCCTGGTCAATCAGCGCATCGCCGGCGTCAGCGGCGAACCCGACGCGATGAGCCTCTACCGGCTGGTGTTCCCGACCCCCACCGGCAAGCCGCCGCCGCAGGAGCAGTTGATCGCCAAGGCCCGCGACATGACCGCCGCCGCCAAGGATTGCGACGCGATGGAGGATATCGGCGGCGAACTCAATTCCCCCAAATCGCAGCGGATCGACAATGTCCGGCCCCAGGCCCTGCCGCCCGAGGTCGCCCGCGCGGTCGATGGCCTCGCCATCGGCAAGGCCAGCGCCCCGGTGCCCGGGCCGGACGGCATCTCGGTCTACATGGTCTGCTCCGGGGGCGGCAATGCCGGGCTGCCCAGCCGGGGGCAGATCCGCCAGCAGATCGAGGAAGAGCGCACCGAGCTGTTGGCCCGGCGCCACATCCGCGACCTGCGCCGCGCCGCTTTCGTCGATTTCCGGCTGTGAGGGAAAACCCCGGCGCTGTCGGCGGGCTGCCGCCCGCACCCGCCCGGGGCGATGCCCCGGACCCCCTTCTGTTCGCGCTCACCATGGGGGAGCCGGCCGGAATCGGTGGGGAAATCGCGTTGGAGGCGTGGAGAAGGCGCACATCGACCAGCCCGCGTTTCGTGATGATCGATGATCCCGAGCGGTTGGAACGGTTGGCCGGCAGGCTCGGCTGGGCGGTGCCGATCCGGGAAGTCGGCACGCCCGGTGAGGCGGTGGGGGTGTTCGAGTCCGCGCTGCCGGTGCTGGCCCAGCCCTTGGCGGTGGCGGTCGAGCCGGGGCGGCCCGATCCGGCCAATGCCCCAGTGGTGGCCGGGGCGATCGAGCGGGCGGTGCGGCTGGCCCAGCAGGGCGCCGTGGCCGGGCTGGTCACCAACCCGATCCACAAGGCGGTGATGCAGCAGGGCGGCTTCGCCTTTCCCGGCCATACCGAATATCTCGCCGCCCTCACCGGCACCCCGGCCGGGCGCGAGGTGATGCTGCTGGCCTGCGCCGAGTTGCGGGTGGTGCCGGTCACCATTCATGTTGCCCTCAGGGACGCCATCGCCGGGCTGACCAGCGCGGCGATCGTCACCGCCGGCACCGTGGCGGCCGATGCCTTGCGGCGGGATTTCGGCATCGCGGCGCCGCGTCTCGCGGTGGCCGGCCTCAATCCCCATGCCGGCGAGGACGGGGCGATGGGGCGCGAGGACATCGAGATCGTCGCCCCGGCGGTGGCCGCATTGCGGGCGCGCGGGATCGACGCGGTCGGGCCGCTGCCGTCCGACACGATGTTCCATGCCGCCGCCCGCGCCAGCTATGATCTGGCGCTGTGCATGTATCACGATCAGGCGCTGATTCCGCTGAAGACGCTGGGCTTCGACCGGGGGGTCAACGTCA
Organism: Phaeospirillum tilakii; assembly: GCF_042683125.1. Classification (NCBI taxonomy): domain Bacteria; kingdom Pseudomonadati; phylum Pseudomonadota; class Alphaproteobacteria; order Rhodospirillales; family Rhodospirillaceae; genus Phaeospirillum; species Phaeospirillum tilakii. Next base: position 101,732 of record NZ_JBHUIY010000010.1, on the reverse strand, counting down.
CCCTTGGCCTGCCGGTGGTGCGGACCTCGCCCGACCACGGCACCGCCTTCGCCCTCGCCGGCAGCGGGCGGGCCGATCCCGGCAGCCTGCTGGCCGCCCTCGACACCGCCGCGGCGATCGCCGCCGCCCGCGCCGCTTTTGACCGGACCCACTGATGCCTGACTTGCCGCCGCTGCGCGAGGTGATCGCGCGCCACGGCCTCGACGCCCGCAAGGCGTTGGGGCAGCATTTCCTGTTCGACCTCAACCTGACCGGGCGGATCGCCCGCGCCGCCGGCGACCTTTCCGTCGGCACGGTGATCGAGATCGGCCCCGGCCCGGGCGGGCTGACCCGCGCCCTGCTGGAGGCCGGCGCCACCCGGCTGATCGCGATCGAGCGCGACGACCGCGCCATCGCCATCCAGCAGGAGATCGCCGCCGCCTGGCCCGGCCGGCTGGAGATCATCGCCGCCGACGCCCTGACCATCGACCTCGCCACCCTGGGCGAGGCGCCGCGCCGGATCGTTGCCAACCTGCCCTACAACATCTCGACCGCGCTGCTGCTGGCCTGGCTGCGCCGCGCCGACGCCTTCGAGCGGATGGTGCTGATGTTCCAGAAGGAAGTGGTGGACCGCCTCGCCGCCCCGCCCGGCGATTCCGCCTACGGCCGCCTGTCGGTCATCACCCAGTGGCTGTGCACTGTGCGCCCGCTGTTCGGGGTCGATCGCCGCGCCTTCACCCCGCCGCCGGCGGTGGCCTCGACCGTGGTTGAAATCATCCCCCGCCCGACGCCGCTGGCCCCGGCCCGGTTCGAGACGCTGGAACGGGTCACCGCCGCCGCCTTCGGCCAGCGCCGCAAGATGCTGCGCTCCAGCCTGAAGCCGCTGGGCGATGCCGAGGCCCTGATCGCCGCCGCCGGGCTCGACCCGACCCAGCGGGCCGAAACCGTCCCGGTCGAAGGCTTCTGCGCCCTCGCTTGCGCACTCGATTCCTGATCCACCGCCTGCTCTATTGGGCTGCCGCCCCCTTGGTTTTTGAGGTCATGGCCGGGCTTGCCCCGGCCATCCACGTGTGAGCTCAGGGCAAGGCACCAAACGGCTCCGATGGATGCGCGGATCAAGTCCGCGCATGACGGAACATCCCCGCTCATCCGGGATGAACCTTGGGTTCGAAGGGCCTTTGGCCCTTCGCGGAGAGCGCCGAGAGGCGGAGCCTTTCGGCCCGGCGCGGTCAGCGCCGATGACACACGCAGGCGTCAGCGCCGCCGGGGCACGACGACGAAGAACAGCGGCACGAACACCAGGGTGAACAGGGTGGCGCTGGCCATGCCGCCGAGCACGCCGAAGCCGATCGCGTTCTGGGCTCCCGACCCCGCTCCGTTGGCCAAGGCCAGCGGGGCGACGCCGAGCAGGAAGGCCATCGAGGTCATCAGGATCGGGCGCAGGCGCTGGCGGGCGGCGGTCAAGGCCGCCTCGACCTTGCTCATCCCATCCTCCTCGTGCATCGCCTTGGCGAATTCGACGATCAGGATGGCGTTCTTGGCCGACAGGCCGATGGTGGTCAGCAGCCCGACCTGGAAATAGACGTCGTTGGCGAGCCCGGCCAGCGTCACCGCCGTCACCGCGCCGAGGATCCCGAGCGGCACCGCCAGGATCACCGCGAACGGGATCGACCAGCTTTCATAGAGCGCGGCGAGGCAGAGGAACACCACCAGGATCGACAGGGCGAACAAGGCCGGCGCCTGCGAGCCGGCGAGGCGTTCCTCGTAGGAAAGCCCGGTCCAGGTCAGGCCGATCCCGCCCGGCAGGGTGGCGGCGATCCGCTCGATCGCCGCCATCGCCTGCCCCGAGCTGAGCCCGGGGGCCGGAGCGCCCATGATCTCGCGCGATTCCATCCCGTTGTAGCGTTCGATCTGCGGCGAGCCGTAGCTCCAGCGCGGCCGCGAGAAGGTGGCGAACGACACCATCTCGCCGGTGGCGTTGCGCACCTGCCAGCGTCCGAGATCCTCGACCTGCATCCGGAACGGGGCGTCGGCCTGGAGATAGACTTTCTTGACCCGGCCCTGGTCGATGAAATCATTGACGTAGGCCGAACCCCAGGCCGAGGTCAGGGTGTTGTTGACCTCGGCCAGCGACAGGCCGAGCGCCGCCGCCTTCTCCTGGTCGATGTCGAGCTGGATCTGCGGGGTGTCCTCCAGCCCGTTGGGCCGCACCGCCACCAGCCCGGGATCGCTGGCCGCCGCCGCCAGCAGGGTGTCGCGCGCCGCCATCAGCGCCTCGTGGCCCAGCCCGCCCCGGTCCTGGAGGTGGAAATCGAAGCCGCCGGCATTGCCGAGTTCGATCACCGCCGGCGGGGTGAAGGCGAACACCTGGGCGTCCTTCAGCGCCGCCATCCGCCCCATCAGCCGGTTGGCGATCGCCTCGGCCGACTGGTCGGGGCGGGTGCGCTGCTCCCACGGCTTCAGTTCGACGAAGGCGAAGCCGGAATTGTCGCCGCTGCCGGCGACGCTGTAGCCGGCGACCGAGAACACGCTCTCGACGCTGTCCTTCTCGCCCTCCAGCAACGCCCGCTCGACCGCGTGCAGGCTGTCGATGGTGCGCTGCTGGCTGGAGCCGGCCGGGCCGGACACCGCCACCATCAGGATGCCCTGGTCCTCGTCGGGCAGGAAGGCGGTCGGCAGCAGCACGAACAGCGGCACCAGCGCCGCCACCAGCAGCCCGTACAGCCCGAGGAAACGGCGCGGCCGCCGCAGCACGCCTTCGACCCCCCGGCAGGCGGCGTCGCGCCCCCGGTCGAAGCCGCGATTGAACCAGCCGAAGCCGCGCCCGCCATGCGCGTGCCCCGGCGCCGCCGGCTTCAGCAGGGTGGCGCACAAGGGCGGGGTCAGGATCAGCGCCACCAGCACCGACAGCGCCATCGCCGACACCAGGGTCAGCGAGAACTGGCGGTAGATCGCTCCGGTCGAGCCGGAAAAGAACGCCATCGGCACGAACACCGCCGACAGCACCAGGGCGATGCCGATCAGGGCGCCGGTGATCTGGTCCATCGATTTGCGGGTGGCTTCCTTGGGCGGCAGCCCCTCCTCGCGCATCAGCCGCTCGACATTCTCGACCACCACGATGGCGTCATCGACCAGCAGGCCGATCGCCAGCACCATCGCGAACATCGTCAGGGTGTTGATGGTGAAGCCGCACAGCGACAGGATGCCGAAGGTGCCGAGCAGCACCACCGGCACCGCGATCGCCGGGATCAGGGTGGCGCGCCAGTTCTGCAAAAACAGCAGCATCACCAGCACCACCAGCACGATCGCCTCGACCAGGGTCTGGATCACCTCGCGGATCGAGATGCGGACGAACGGGGTGGTGTCGTAGGGATAGATCACCTCGACACCGTGGGGCAGGAACGGGGCCAGATCGGCGAAGCGGGCCCGCACCGCGTCGGCGGTCTTCAGCGCGTTGGCGCCGGTGCTGGCCTTGATGGCGAGGCCGACCGCCGGCTTGCCGTTGAAGCGGCTGACGTAATCGTAGCTTTCCGAGCCGATCTCGATCCGGGCGACGTCGCGCAGCCGCACCTGCGAGCCGTCGGTGTTGACCTTGAGCAGAATCGCGCCGAACTGGGCCGGGGTCTGCAACCGGCTTTGCGCCAGCAGGGTGATGCTGAGCATCTGCCCCGCCACCGCCGGCGGGCGGCCGACCCGGCCGGCCGAGACCTCGGCGTTCTGGGTCTGGATCGCGCTGGTGATGTCCGACACGGTGACGCGGTGGCTGATCATCCGGTCGGGGTCGAGCCAGACCCGCATCGCGTGCTGGGCGCCGAACACCTGGACGTCGCCGACGCCGGGGACGCGGGCGATCTCGTCCTGCAGGCGCGACACCATGTAATCGGACAGCTCGGCGTCGGACAGCGCCCCGTCGGTCGAGACCAGCCCGGCCACCAGCAGGAAATTGTCCGAGGATTTGGTGACGCTGACCCCCTGGGCCTGCACCGCCTGCGGCAGCAGCGGCAAGGCGAGCTGAAGCTTGTTCTGGACCTGGACCTGGGCGATGTCGGGGTCGGCCTCGGGCTCGAAGGTCAGCTTGATGGTGGCGTTGCCGGCCGAATCGCTGGTCGAGGCCATGTAGCGGAGATTGTCGATCCCCTTCATCTTCTGCTCGATCACCTGGGTCACGGTGTCGGCGACGGTCTGGGCCGAGGCCCCGGGATAGATCGCGGCGACCTGGACCCCGGGCGGGGCGATGCGGGGATATTGCTCGACCGGCAGGCCGATGATCGCCAGCACCCCGGCCAGCATCACCACCAGCGCCAGAACCCAGGCGAACACCGGGCGATCGATGAAGAAGCGGGACATCTGGCCTCCGGAACAGGCGGGTGCGGACGGGGAAACTGGAACGGCGGGTCAGGTCCCGGCGGGATCGGCGACCCGGGTCAGGGCGAGCAGATGGCGACACAGCGTGGCCGGATCGGCGGCGACGCCCTCGACCCGGCAGACCCGGGCGATCCAGGCGCCGTCGGCGGCGAGGCGGATGGTCTCGAACCAGTCGCCGCCATCGGTGGCGGCATGGCGGCGGGTGCGCTCGCCCAGCCAGTCCGACCAGGTTTGAACCAGAGCGGGATCGTCGAACAGCGACAGCGTCTTGGCGAACACCGGATTGCCGAGGCCAAGGCCGTGATCGGCGAAGGTGGCGACGACATAGGCCCGGGTGAAGCGGCCGCGCGGCTCGGGATCGCGGGCCATCTCGGCCTCGATCCCGGCCTCGAACAGATCGAGCAGTTCGGTGAACACCGCCTCGATCAGCGCCCGCTTCGACGGGAAATGGTGGAACAGGCCGCCCTTGGTCACCCCGGCGGCCTCGGCCACCGCCTGCACCGTCACCGCGCCCAGCCCCTGTTCGGTCACCAGCCGCAACGCGCAGTCGAGCAACTGCCGTCGCAGCAGGTCGGGCTGTTTGGGGCGGGTGTGGGCACGGCTCATCGGGTGATATTACATACCGACCGGTCGGTATGTTTCAAGCGCGATCTGACCGCCCAAGGCGGTCAGGCCGAAAGGCTCCGCCTCTCGGCGCTCTCCGCGCAGGGCCACAAGGCCCTGCGAACCCAAGTCACCACAGGTCCTGGTAGCGGCGGTGGCAGCCCCGGCAGGTGCCGCGCAGATCCCGCAACCGGGCGGTGGCGGTGGCGCGGTCGCCGGCCGTGGCGGCAGTGGCCAGATCGGCGGCAAGGTGGCGCAATTCCTCGGCCCGGGCGGTGAAGCCGGCGAAATCACGCCACAAGGCGGCGCTGGCGCTGGTATCGCCGCCCTGCTCGCTGCCGGGCGGGAACAGCGTCGGCACGATGGCGGCGAAGGTGGCGATCCGGCCGGCCTCTTCCGCCGCCGCCGGCAGGGCGCCGGCATCGAGGGCATCGTCGATCCGCCCCACCGCCGCCTTGACCGCCTTGAACCCGGCGATGCGGGCGGCGATCGGATCGTCCGGCGCCTCCCCTGCCCGCCCCGGCCCGGCCACCAGCAGCAACAGCAGCGGCAGCAGCGCGGCGGCGGCCCTCATGCCCGGGACTCCGACCGGATCAGGCCCGCGCGCAGATTGCGGGACAGCAGCAGCAGATTGATCCCGCCGGTGGCCAGTTCGAGCGTCTGGACCAAGGCGAAGGCGGTGTCGAATTGGCCGGCCTGGGCCTTGCCGGCGAGGAACCACGCCGCCGGGATCAGCACCAGCAGGCCGTTGGCCCCGATCAGCTTCATCCGGGCCAGCTTGGCGGCACTGGCGGCGGGGTTGGGCCGGGCCAGGGCCCGCCCGGTTGCCCCGGCGGTGGCCATCGCCACCACCAGCAGCGGAATCGCCCACAGGATCGCGCTCTTGACCGTGGCGATGGCGGGGGCGTCGCCGGCCAGCTCGACCAGCACGGTCGCGGTCAGGAACAGGGCGATCAGCCCCAGCGCCAGCCCCCCGGCAATCGGGTGCAGGCGGCGCGGCAGAGAACGAGAGGACATGACATCTCACCTCGGGAATGTTACATAGGATGCTATCTATCACCCCGACCATTTGGATAGCAAGCTATACATGTCCCTGGATCGACTCCGCTCCGCCGGCTACATGACCAACTGGGCGGCGCGCCTGTTCGCGCTGGCGATCGAGCAGCGGCTGAAGCCACATGGTCTGGCCACCGCCCACCTGCCGGTGCTGTTCGCGCTGGCGGAGGGGGCGGCGCTGTCGCAAAAGGCGCTGGCGGCGGCGGCGGCGGTCGAGCAGCCGACGATGGCGGCGACGCTGAACCGGATGGAGCGGGATGGCCTGATCGCGCGCAGCCCCGATCCGGCCGACCGGCGCAGTTCGCTGGTGTCGCTGACCCCGGCGGCGCGGGACAAACTCGACGCGGTGCGGCAGGCAACCGAGGCGGTCAACGCTTTGGCCCTGGCCGACCTCCACGAGGATGAACGCGCCACCTTCCTCGATCAGCTCGGCCGGGTGGTGGCGGCACTGGAGCAGGACACCGCCCGACGCAAACGCGGACCGTAAGCTGGCGGACGCCCCGCGCTGGAGGCGCGGATCAAGTCCGCGCATGACGGCAGAGTCTTGTTTTGTCGAAGAAAAAAAGGGGGTCCGGGGCATCGCCCCGGCCGGGCCCGCGGGCGGGAGCCCGCGCAACATCACGGTATCACGCCTGCCGGCTTAGTCCACCTGATTGGCGGTGAGGAACATCGCCTTTTCGAGGGCGGCGAAGAATTGCTGATAGGGGGCGGGATCGGACACGGCGGCGAGGTTGTACTGGGCGCTGGCGCGGACGGCGATCTGGCTGGGGCCGCGCGGGCGGATGCTGACGCTCATCCGCAGGGCGTAGCCGGACAGTTTGGTGGCGCTGACCATGCCGAGGGTTTCATCGACCTTGTCGATGACGAAGCCGAGATCCTGGAGGGTGGCGATGACGTTGCGCAGGGTCAGCGCCTTGTCGGCGGTATCGAAGGCGCGGGTCTGGACCGCGCGCAGTTCGACCTGGCTGCGGTCGGTCAGCAGCACCTGCTGGCGGGAATCGGTCTGGCAGGCGGCCAGAGCGGCGAGGCACGGCAGCAGCAGGGCGGCGGCGGCGATCCGGGTCATAATTGGTGGGCCTCCAGGAACACCGCCTGGGACAGTTTGTCGAAGAATTTCTGGTGGATCACCGGATCATCGATGGTTTCGACCCGCGACACCTGCCCCTTGTTGTTCCACACCACCCGCTGGAAGGTGACGCGGACCAGGGTGGCGGCGCGGTCGGCGCTGGGGCGGGTGACGATCGAGACCCGGATCTTCTGGAGGCGGTCGAACTGCGGATCGGCCTTGCCGCCGGCCGCAGCGACCAGGGCGGCAAGGAACATCTGCCCGGCCATTTCCTGGCTTTCGATCGCGTCGCGGTCCTTCGAGCCGACCACCAGCCCGGAACCGGCGGCGACCTCGTCGATGCCGAAGCCGAGATCCTGCAACACCGCCGCCGTGGCCGACAGCACCGCCGCCTCGTCCTTGGTGTCGAAGCGGCGGCTCTGCATCTGGCGCTGGGCCAGATTGTCCTGGCCGAGCGTCAGCGCGGCGGTCTGGCGTTCGACGTCGGTCTGGCAGCCGGCCAGCGCCAGCAGCGCCAGCGCCGCCAGCGGGCGCAGCCGCGCCATCCCCCGCCCCACGCTCAGAAGCTGCTGGAGCGGTAGGCGAAATCGCGCACCAGCCCCGCCTCGTCATATTTGATGATGATGGTCAGGGTGCGCTGGCTGGTGCTCGACGCCCCGGCCGAGCCCTGCACCCCGGCGCCGCCGGCGCCGCCCAGCAGCGCCGCCCCGACCAGCCCGCCGCCGAGGAACAGGGCGTTGACCCCGCCCGAGCTGCCGGAATAGGCGGTCTCGGTGGCGATGCGGTCATAGACCCAGGTCTCGCGCCGCTTCTCGTCGGTGGTGACCATGTTGGGGGCGCCCAGCACCCCGACCACGTCGGCGCCGCTCATGCCGACGCGGATCTCGCGCTGGACGGTGCCGACGGTGAGGCGGTCGCCCGCCGCCTGGGCCTTGCGCACGTCGGCGGCGTGGTCGGCCGCGCTCTGGCAGCCCGCCGTCAGGCCGAGCGCGGCCAGCGCCGCCAGTCCGGCCATCACCCGCTTGTTTTCTGGCGCTTGTCTCATTTCTGGCTCCCTTGGTTGCCGTCCGGCGCCGGGGCCGGAGGCGCCGCCGGCGGTTCGCCGGGATCCTCGACTTGCACCGCCTGGAGGAACACCGCCTTCGACAGCGGCTCGAAGAACAGTTTCTGATAGAATTCCGGCGCGTCGATCTGGTTGCTCTTGGGACCGAGATCGATCACCGCATTGGCGCGCACCGTCATCTGACCGGCCCCGCGCGGATAGACGGTGGCGGTCAGCCGCAGCATCGCGGAACGGGTGGCGGTGACGGTGCCGGCCTGGGGCTCGACCTTGTCCACCACGTAATCGAGATCCTGGAGGGTGGCAACCACCGCCCGCAGCATCCGGGTGCGGTCGGGGGTGTCGAACACCCGGCTCTGCATCGCCCGCAGCGCCACCGGCGATTTGGTGCTCATCACCAGCGGATGCTCGGGCGCGGTCTGGCAGGCGGCCAAAGCGAGGCCGAGGGCGAGCGCGGCCCCCGCGCGGGACAGCCGGCTCACAGCGCGTGCCCCTCAAGGAACACCCCGCCCGACAGCTTGGCGAAGAAGCCCTGATAGATCGCGGGATCGTCGAGCCGTTCGGTGCGGGTCAGGCCCTGGTGGGTGCGGATGGTGCGGTCGAAGCTGACCCGCACGTCGAGCTGGCCGCCGCTGCCGGCCGGATTGGTCACCACCATCACGATGATCGTCTGGTCCTTGTCCCAGTCGGGGGGCTGGTAGGAGCCGAGCAGGGCCAAGGCGAGGCTGAGCGCCACCCGCCCGGCCACCTCGCCCGCTTCCTCGGCGTCGCGCTGCTTGGAGGCGACCAGCACGCCGAGATCGACCGCCGATTCGGTCAGGGTGAAGCCGAGATCCTGCAAGGTCTGCGACGCGGCGGTCAGCATCGCCTTTTCGTCGGTGGTGTCGAAGCGCCGGGTCTCCAGCGCCCGCAGCTTGACCGCGCCCTCGGGCGGGGCGCCGACCTTCATCGCCACGTCATTGGCGGTCTGGCAGCCGCCCAGGCCGGTCAGCAGGGCCAGCCCCACCGCCGCCGCCACCGCGCCCCGTTTTCTCGCTGAACCGTTCAAACCGTTTCCCCCACGCCCTCAAGGTTACTCCTGGGTGCCGCCGACCGCCACCGCCCATTCCAACAGGCGCGGTCATGACACCCGGGACGCGGTTTGATACCCGATCGGAGGAAGAAAAACCTCTAAGGGATTATACGGATGGGAAGGCCGGTTCCGCCCCGGGGCCGCTCGGCGCGGCGCTAGGATTTCTGCTGGGGGTCGAACAGCTTGCGGTGTTCTTCCAGCGCGGCGTGGTCGGACAGGCCGGCGATGTAGTCGCCCACCACCCGGGCGGTGCGCGGCGTGCCGCCGCCATCGGTCAGGCGGTACCATTCGGGCGGCAGGCAATTGGGCTCGGCCCACAGCAGGCGGAACAGATCCTTGACCACCCGCCGCCCCTTGCTGGTCATCCGGTTGACGGTGTAGTGGCGGTACATGTGCGGGAACAGGAAGGCGCGCAGCCCGGCATCGTTGGCCCGCATCTCGTCGGAAAAGGCCACCAACGGCTGGCCCAGGGCGCGGACCTCGGCGGCGCTGGCCGGGCGCAGCCGGGCGGCGCGGCGGCGGGTTTCCTCGACCAGATCGGCGATCATCAGCCCGATCATCCGCCGCACCACCTCGTGGATCCGGAGCGAGGCATCGGCGCCGGGATGCTCGGCCGCGACCTGGGCGAACAGCGGCCCGACCAGCGGCACCTCGGCCAGATCCTCGATCGCGAACAGCCCGGCGCGCAGCCCATCATCGAGGTCGTGGTTGTTGTAGGCGATGTCGTCGGCCAGCGCCGCCACCTGGGCTTCCGGCCCGGCGAAGCTGTCGAGGTCGAGATCGTGGATCGCGGCATATTCGGCGATCGCGCGCGGCAACGGCCGTTCGCGCGCCACCGCCCGCGGCCCGGTCAGCGGGCCGTTGTGCTTGATCAGGCCCTCCAGCGTCTCCCAGGTCAGGTTGAGGCCGTCGAAGGCGATGTAACGCCGCTCCAGCCGGGTGACGATCCTGAGCGACTGGGCGTTGTGGTCGAAGCCGCCGACCTCGCGCAGCATCTCGTCGAGCGCGTCCTCGCCGGCATGGCCGAACGGGGTGTGGCCGAGATCGTGGGCCAGCGCCAGCGCCTCGGCCAGATCCTCGTCGAGGCCGAGCTGGCGGCTGACGGCGCGGGCGATCTGCGCCACCTCCAGCGAGTGGGTCAGCCGGGTGCGGAAATTCTCGCCCTCGTGGCAGACGAACACCTGGGTCTTGTATTGCAGCCGGCGGAAGGCGGCGGAATGGATGATGCGGTCGCGGTCGCGCTGGAACGGGGTGCGGGTCGCGCTGGCGGCCTCGGGATGGAGGCGGCCGCGCGACAGATCGGGCCGGGTGGCGAACGGCGCCCGGCCGGACGGCGCGGCGGACGGGGGGCGGGACTCGGTCATCGGCGGAAAGCCTAGCCGGCCCGCGCCGGCATGGCAAGGCCGAGCCCGGCCCGCCCGCCCGCCGCCGCGATCACGGTGCGGTCGCGCCCGGCGGTCTTGGCCTGATACAGCGCCTGATCGGCGCGGCGGATCAGCCCGTCGAGATCGTCGCCCGGCCGCAGCCCGGCCAGCCCGATGCTGACCGTCCCCGCCACCGCCCGGGCCGGGGCCAGCGCGGCATAGGCGCGGCGCAGCCGTTCCGCCACCGCCAGGGCCTGGGCCGCGTCGGTGTCGGGCAGCAGGGCGAGGAATTCCTCGCCGCCATGGCGGCAGAAGGCGTCCTGGGCCCGCAGCGTCTCGCCCGCCAGCCGGACGAAGTCGCACAGCAGGGCGTCGCCGAAGGCGTGGCCGCGCGAATCGTTGGCGCGCTTGAAATGGTCGAGGTCGAGCATCAGCAGGGTCAGCGGCTGGCCGGTGCGCTCGGCCAGGGCCATCGCCTTGGCGGCGACCAGGGTGAAGGCGCGGCGGTTGAGCGCCCCGGTCAGCGGGTCGCATTCGGCCTGCCGGCGCAGTTCGGCATTGAGCCGCTCCGACACCAGGATCAGCTGGAGGAAGCTGTTGAGCAGGGTCTTGACGAAGGCGAACAGATAGACCAGCGCCACCAGATTGCCGCCCTGGAACGGCCCGACCGGCGGCTGGTCGAACCACACCCAGGCGCAGCGCAGGAAGAACAGCACGCTGAGGAAATAGACCACGGCGCAGACCCGCCGCGCCGGCTCGGCCGCGCCGCGCCCGGGCCACAGCACCAGCCCGACCAGCAGGTTGAAGCCGGCCAGGGTGGCGGCGATGGTCACCGCCCGGCCGCTCGGGGCGGGCACGACGAAGGTGAACCAGGCCAGCAGCAGGGTGACGCCGCCGGCCACCACCAGCCCCGGGGTCAGCACCGTCATCCGGGTTTCGGTGAACCGCTGGAACCCGGCCAGCATCACCACCACCGCGACGATGGTCAAACCGTGGCCGAGAACGATGCTGACCAGCGCCGGCAGCACGTCGCGGGCCAGCGCCAGCCCCTGGGCCAGCGCCACCAGGGCGTTGCCGATCACCCAATGGCCGACCCCGGGCACCCGCAGATAATAATGCCGCACCAGCGCCAGTCCGCAGGCGGCGATCGCGGTCGCCAGAATCAGCAGGACCATCACGGTCCGGATGTCGAGCATCGGGGGCGGCTTCCTGTCGCGCCGGCGGAAACAGCGGGCGGAATAGCCCCCCTCGGCGCCCTCGGACGCCCGCCAGCGGGGCGGCAGCTTATCCCGCTCCGGGCCGGAACACAACGCCCGGCGCGACAGCCCCACCCCGCGCCCGGCCCTATCCGCCCAGCACGCAGCGGTCGCGGCCCTCGTTCTTGGCGCGGTAGAGGGCGCGGTCGGCGCGGCGCAGCAGGCCGTCGAGCCCGTCGCCGAGATCGCAGGCGGCGATGCCGACGCTGACGGTGGCGCGGACCTCGGCGGAGCAGGGATCGGCGGCGAAGGCGCGGCGCAGCCGGTCGGCCACCAGCAGGGCCTGATCGGGATCGGCGTCGGGCAGCAGGGCGGCGAATTCCTCGCCGCCATGGCGGCAGATCACGTCGCCCGCGCGCAATTCGCGCTCGGCGACACGGGCGAAGCGGCACAGCAATTGGTCGCCGAAGGCATGGCCGCGCGAATCGTTGGCGCGCTTGAAATGGTCGAGGTCGAGCATCAGCAGCGCCACCGGCCGGCCCGAGCGGGTCGCCGCCGCCAGCAGCTTGCCGGCGATGGCGGCGAAGGCGCGGCGGTTGAGCAGCCCGGTCAGCGGGTCGAGGCTGGCCTGGCGGGCGATGTCGGCCACCAGCCATTCGGCGATCAGCACCAGTTGCAGGAAGGTGCCCAGCACCAGCTGGACGAAGCCGGCGAGATGGGCCGACAGCGCGATCGGCCCCGAGGCGAAATAATCGGGAAGGACGACGTCCCACGCCATCCCGGCGCGGACCACGAAGAACAGGGCGAGGACGAGATACAGCCCGCCATAGCAGCGCAGCGGCAGCGCCGGCTTCAGCCCCGGCCGCAGCAGCGCCCAGGCCCCGGCCCCGCTCAGCAACGCGAACAGCAGCGAGATCGCCACCACCCGGGTGGCGATCGAGGGCTGAACGAAGGTGAACCACGCCGCCTCGACCGCGATCGCGGCGGTGAGAACCAGCCCGAAACCGAGCCGGCCGGGCCGGCCGACGAACTGGCGGCAGCCGGCGATCTGGCAGCTCATCGCCAGCACCAGCAGGATGTTGGCGAGAACGATGCCGAACAGCTCGGGCAGCGCCGCCCGCGCCACCGACAGCATCAGCCCGACCGCGCCGATGGCGTTGCCGACGGTCCACAGCCGCACTCCGGGCACCGGCAGGCCACGCCGATTGACCAAAGCGAGCGCCGCCGAAGCCAGAACCGCCGATACCGCGACGAGAAAAAAGACGGTCCGCGAATCCAGCATCATCCCGCTACGCGTTGCCACCACCGTGTTCGAGTGTGCCACGCCCTCCCCGCCCGCACCAGCCCCCGGCCGGAGGGACGGGAACCAACGCCGAAAGCGCGGGCTCCCGCCCGCACCCGGCCGGACGGACGGGGGCCGACGCCGAAAGCGCGGGCTCCCGCCCGCACCCGGCCGGGGCGATGCCCCGGACCCCCTTCTTTTTCGAAAAAAGGCGGCGGCTCCCGATCACCGCCAGGAGGCATAGCGCCGCACTTCGGCGCGCTCGCGTTCGAATTTAGGATCCCCAGCGAAAGGAACGCAGATCTCGTCCACTTGGCGCACCATCGCCTCATAAGCTTCCCGGTCCTCGCGGCAGGCATAGCAGGCATTACGCCAAGCCTGGGCGCGCTCCACTTCGAACGAGGCCTCCCCGGCGAACGGAGCGCAGATCTCCTCCACCCGCCGCGCCATCGCCTCACACGCCCCACGGTCGTCACGAAAGGCATAGCAGACATTACGCCAAGCCTGGGCACGCTCCACTTCGAACCGAGCCTCCCCGGCGAACGGAGCGCAGATCTCGTCCACCCGCCGCGCCAGCGCCTCACACGCCCCACGGTCGTCACGAAAGGCATGGCAGACAGTACGCCAAGCCTGGGCGCGCTCCTCTTCGAACGAGGACTCCCCGGCGAACGGAGCGCAGATCTCGTCCACCCGCCGCGCCAGCGCCTCACACGCCCCACGGTCGTCACGAAAGGCATGGCAGACAGTACGCCAAGCCTGGGCACGCTCCACTTCGAACCGGGCCGCCCCGGCGAACGGAGCGCAGATCTCCTCCACCCGCCGCGCCATCGCCTCACACGCCCCACGGTCGTCACGAAAGGCATGGCAGACAGTACGCCAAGCCAGGGCGCGCTCCTCTTCGAACGAGGACTCCCCGGCGAACGGAGCGCAAATCCCGTCCACCCGCCGCGCCAGCGCCTCACACGCCCCAAGGTCGTCACAAAAGGCATAGCAGACAGTACGCCAAGCCTGGGCGCGCTCCTCTTCGAACGAGGACTCCCCGGCGAACGGAGCGCAGATCTCGTCCACCCGCCGCGCCAGCGCCTCACACGCCCCACGGTCGTCACAAAAGGCATAGCAGACAGTACGCCAAGCCTGGGCACGCTCCTCTTCGAACCGGGCCTCCCCGGCGAAGGGGGCACAGATCTCGTCCACCCGCCGCGCCGCCTCCTCGCACGCCCCACGGTCGTCACGAAAGGCACAGCAGACATGACGCCAAGCCTGGGCGCGCTCCACTTCGAACCGGGCCTCCCCGGCGAAGGGGGCACAGATCTCGTCCACCCGCCGCGCCGCCACCTCGCACGCCCTCGGCTCGTCTGCACTGACCTCGCCGACAGCACGCCACGCCCGAGCGCGTACCCAGGCGATCCGGTCGTCTCCGGCGAAGGGAGCGGCGATCTGGTCGATCCGCCGGGCGATCTCTTCGGACCCTCCACAGGCTTGGCTGGCATAAAGCCAGGCTTCCGCCCGCTCGCGCTGAATGCTGGCCTCGGAGGGAAACGCCGCGGCCCATTGCTCGATCCGCCGGGCGACGGCCTCGCAGGCCGGCCGGTCCGCTCGCAGCGCCCAGCCACGGATACGCCATGCCCGCGCCCGCGCGCCATCGCCGTCGTCACCCTCCCCGGTAAAGTTTTCTCCCAAATCGTCCAAAACAGCCGCCGCAACGACCTGGAAAACCGTCTCGATGTATGGCCGGATCGGATTGTTGGAAAAGATGTCGGTAAGTTGATCGAAATCCCGCTCCAGCACCGCGACCGCCTGCGGATAGCTGGTGAGGCGCCGCAAGAGGGAGCGAAGGATCTCGATGTCATCGCCGCTGCCGGCCGGGCCGGGCATCCCGCCCCATGTTCCGAACGCCAGCAGCAGCGACGACAGAATTTCCGTGGCGCGGGCGGCATCCTCGGCCGTGCTCCAGACCGAGCTGTCGCCGAGGACCCGTTTCGTCAGAACCATCAGGCAACGCCACGCCGTCCTGCCATGAACCACCGCGATTGTCCGGTCGATCGTCAGAAGCGTGGCCATCTGCTCCCACGCCTGCGCGGCCAGCGCCGGCGGCAGCGCCCCGATCCGGGCAAGGACCTCGCGCCGCGCATGATCGGCACGCTGATTGAGCGCGCGATGGCGCGCCGCCGTCTCTGGATCCGGCAAACCTTCCAGGCCGTTCGGTTCGAGCCGGGGAAACGGCGCCGGGCCGGGCACGTCGCCCAGATCCCATTCCAGGCGGGGGATCAGGCAGGCCCAGCGCAGGAAGGCCAGCGTGGTGCCCAGCGGGTCACGCTCGGACGCCGCCCCCATCTCCCGCCACAGGTTGGCCGCCACGGCCTCGCTCGCCAGCGACAGGCGCCAACTGGCGTGCGGCATCGCCTCGGGCGCGATCTGCCACGCCAGACGGATCACCTCGTCCCGCTCCGTCTCCGCCCACACCGCATCGAGCAGGTAGGCCACAAAGGCGTCGCCGATGCGTTCCGGATGCACCCGGGGCGGCCCGCCCTCGCCCCGCCTCAGGTTGGGCACGGCGCCCAGCAGCTTCGGGGGAAACCCGCCTTGCAGCAAGGGGATCCCGGCGCGCACCGCCGGCGGAATCGATACGTCCCCGACCAGGGTGGCCAAGGCAACCGCGCGGATTCTGTCGTCACCGATCTGTTCATCCCGCAGCGCTTCATGAATACGTTTGGCCCGTCGCGCCAGCACATGGCGGAGACTCTGGTCCCCGTCGGCCGGGTTGAGGAAGCGGCGGTGCAGATCCAGGACAATCAACAGCGGATTGCCGGCGGTGCGCCGGATCACCTCGTCAACCGAACGGTCGTCGGCCTGCCAATGTACTACCGGGCGCGGACGGGTGGGATCCTGCCGCCGCATCGCCTCAAGCGCGGCGTACAGGGTGCCGGCCAGCCCGCGCACCTCGGCCGGCCCCATCCCTTCGTCGAGGACGAAATACTGATCGACCCCGCGGATCTTCGACTCGAATTTTCCTTCGGCGTTGATCAGGTCGAGAGCGATCGGCGGGGTCTGCTGCATCACGATCAGCCGGACCGGATGACGGAACTGAGTCTCGCTTTTCTGCAAGGCGGCGACGATCTGGGCGGCGTCGCCGTCACGCGGGTCGTCAAGCAGCAACAAGGTCGGCCGCCGTGGCCGCCAGCAGCTCAACTGCGCGATCAGGCCGCCATCGAACGCCTGCCGCCCGTCGTGACTGACGGGATCCTCGCCGGGAGGCGACACCAGCCACCACGCATCCCAGGGGTCGCAGCCGGTCCAGGGGAATTGCACCGTGGCCGGAGCGGCCGCTTTCCACCCCGCCTCCGGATCGGCGCCGCCCAAGGAATAGGATGGCTCGCGCCGGGCGAGCAGAAAAATACGCCGCCTCAGAAATTCGCCCAGGATCAGCCGGGCCCTGGCGCGGAAACGCGCCTTCAGCAGGTCAGGATCGGCCTCGGCCGGATCCGCTCCCAACACCTCCCGCCGCGCCCGGGCGCGGGCCAGTTCGGTGGCCATTCTGGTTTTGCCGGCTCCGGATGGCCCGGTCAGCAGCGCCACCCGGAACCGGACCACCTTGCGACGGGGCCGCATCAGCCAGTCAAGACGCCCGTCGCCAACGTCCGTGTTGAGAAACCTGACCAGTTCGGTCCAGAGCCGGTAGCGGGCGGCGCTCCCCCCCGGCGAGGGCGGAACCCAATCGATCGGCAACACCGGCAGATCCCGCTCGGTCGCCGGTGCCCATAACGGGTCATAGGAGCCGACCTGACAGACCGGACGCAAGATCTCCGCCGGTCGCGGCTCGCCCAGCGCCGCGATCAGCCGGAAGCCCCGCCGACAGGCCGCCGCCCCGAGCACCGCCCCGAGCAGACCAAAAAATAAATAGAAATAATCGGAGACAAACGCCCTGGCCTGAGGCTCGCCAAAAACCGACGTCAGCAAATTGTTAAGCCTGAAATATAAAATGATCGCCCATACCCGCGCCGCCAGTTCTTCCCCCGGCAGGAAGGCCGACAGCCCGCCCAACAGCAAGGCCCCCGCGAGGGCGGCATACCGCGTGATCGCGTCTTTTTGCGATTTTTCGACCGCGGACCGCGTTGCATCCTGCTCCAAACCCCGCCACCCCTCACCCAAGCGACATTGAAATGCTACGATACACCACCCCAGGCTGCAATCGCCGACGGGTAAAAACAAAGGGGGTCCGGGGCATCGCCCCGGCCGGGCGCGGGCGGGAGCCCGCCGAACCGCCCCCCTGGTTGTCGCCACGCGCCGTGACTGCTATCGTCGCCGTTCGGCCGCGCGTCGGGCGGGGCCGGGACGATCAAGGATAGGATGATGGAGCAGATCAACACCGCCATTCTCGGCGCGAGCGGCTATACCGGGGCCGAATTGCTGCGGCTGCTGGCCGGGCATCCCGGCTTCCGCGTCAGCGCGCTGACCGCCGACCGCAAGGCCGGCCAGACCATGGACGCGGTGTTCCCCCATCTCGCCGGGCTCGATCTGCCGACCCTCGTCACCATCGATCAGGTCGATTTCGACCGGATCGACGCGGTGTTCTGCTGTCTGCCCCACGGCACCACCCAGAGCGTGATCGCCGGCCTGCCCGACCGGGTCAAGGTCTGCGACCTGTCGGCCGATTTCCGTCTCGCCGACATCGAATCCTACGCCGAATGGTACGGCCATCCCCATCAGGCGCCGGAATTGCAGAAGACCGCCGTCTACGGCCTGACCGAGTTGGCGCGCGAGGCGGTGCGGGCGGCGCGGCTGGTGGCCAATCCCGGCTGCTACCCCACCTGTTCGCAACTGCCGCTGATCCCGCTGCTGAAGGCCGGGCTGATCGAGGCCGACGACATCGTCATCGACGCCCTGTCCGGGGTGTCCGGCGCCGGCCGCGCCGCCAAGGAGGCCAACCTCTACACCGAGGTGGCCGAGGGGGTGCATCCCTACGGCCTGGGCGGCCACCGCCATCTGCCCGAGATCGAGCAGGGCCTGTCGGCCGCCGCCGGCCGGGCGGTGCGGGTCAGCTTCACCCCCCATCTGATGCCGATGAACCGGGGCATGCTGTCCACCATCCATGTCCGCCCCGCCGCCGGCGTCGGGCCGGCCGAGCTGCGCGCCGCCCTGGCCGAGGCCTATCGCGACGAGGCGTTCGTGCGGGTGCTGGGCGAAGGCGTCGTGCCGGCCACCCGGCATGTGCGCGGTTCCAACCTGTGCCTGATCGGGGTGTTCCCCGACCGCGCCCCCGGCCGCGCCACCCTGGTGTCGGCGATCGACAATCTGGTCAAGGGCGCCTCGGGTCAGGCGTTGCAGAACATGAACCTGATGTTCGGTCAACCCGAGGGTCTGGGACTGGCCCAGGCCCCGCTGTTCCCGTGAGGCATTGATGAGCGGCCTGATCCTGCCCTGGCAGGGGCACCACCCCCAGATCGACCCCACCGCCTTCGTCGCCGTCAACGCCACCATCACCGGCGACGTGGTGATCGGCGCCGACAGCGGCATCTGGTTCGGCTGCATCCTGCGCGGCGACGTCAATCACATCCGCATCGGCGCCCGCACCAACATCCAGGACGGCACCATCATCCACGTCACCCGCGAGACCCACCCGACCCTGATCGGCGACGGCATCACCATCGGCCATGGCGCGGTGCTGCATGGCTGCGTGCTGGAGGATGATTGCTTCGTCGGGATGGGCGCGGTGGTGCTGGACGGCGCGGTGATCGAAAGCGGGGCGATGGTCGCCGCCGGGGCGGTGGTGACGCCGGGCAAGCGGGTGCGGCGCGGCGAGCTGTGGGGCGGCAACCCGGCCCGGCTGCTGCGGCCGCTGCGGGAGGAAGAAATCGCCCATTTCGCCGTTTCCGCCGCCAATTATGTCGAGCTGGCCCGTTCCTACCGGGAACAGCCGGGCTGATCCCGCCCGGTCCCAGCCCCGGACCGAACCGATGAGCCCATCCCGCAGCGCCAAAAGCCTCCTCACCCGCCTGACCCGGCCGCTGACCGCGCTGGGCCGGCGCCCCAGCACCGACGACGAGATCGCCGCCGGGCTGGAACAGGCGCTGGCCGCCGCCGCCGACGCCCCCCCGGCCGAGGCGTTCGACGACAACGTGGTGGCCGAGGATTTCAGCCTGACCCTCGACCAGATGCTGGCCGAGGATGCCGGGGCGTTCCAGCTCAAGCTGCACATCATCTCGCTGGTGCAGTTCCGCGAGGCGGTCGGCGACAAATGGAAGCGGCTGTCGGAAAAGGCGATGCTGATCGCCGAGGGGGTGATCGCCCAGCATCTCGGCCCCGGCAATGCCAGCGGCCGGATGGGCCAGGATTTCTTCGTGCTGCTGTTCCGCGCCGTGCCGCCCGAGGAAGGCCGCCGCCGCGCCCATCTGATCGTCCGCGAGCTGGGGGCGCGGCTGCTGGGCGACCAGTTCGTCGCCGGCGACGAGCCGCTGGCGCTGGCGGCCGAGATCAGCGTGGCCGAGGCGCTGGATTCCAGCGGCGGCATCAATCCCGAGGCGCTCGACCGCTCGGTGGCGGAGGAGCGGGCCCGGATCGAGGCCGCCGCCCCGGCCAAGCGGGCCGAGGGCCGGATGGTCAGCGCCGCCGACCGCCGGATCGAGGACCGGCTGGTGCCGGAGGGGATGAGCGGCATCGCCGCCGCCAGCGGCGCCACCGACTGGAAGAAGAACGGCACCGACGGCGCCGCCGGCCGGATCGAGCCGAAATGGGGCGACCTGCCCGACCAGGGCGACGGCGCCGGACCGGCGACCTGGCGCGAGCAGCCCCGCCCCACCGAGGCCGGCGCCGACGAACCGAAATGGCGCGACCTGTCCCGCCCCGCCCCGGCCGAGGGCGACGAGCCGAAATGGCGCGACCTGCCCGAGCGGGCGGCCGAGCGCGCCGGGGCCGACCCCGATTGGGGCGCGCTGGCCGGCGGGCCGCGCCGCCCGGCCGACGAGCCGGCCTGGCTCAACCTCGCCCCCGGGCTCGACGTCACCCCGCCCGCCCCCGCCCCCGACCTGCCGCCCGGGGCCCAGGTCGGGCTGCGCTGGCGGCCGACCTGGATCGCCCGGCCGGAGGAAAGCATCGGCGCCTACCTCGCCCGCATCAACCGCCGCGACCCGCCCCCGGCCACCGTCCGCGACGGCAGCCTCGCTTATCCCGAGGAGGGCGGCGAAACCGCCTTCCGCCTCGACCGCGCCCTGATCGGGGCGGTCGGCCGGCTGCTGGGGGCGACGACGGCGCCGACGGCGCGGCTGATCCTGCCGCTGCATTGGGCCTCGGTCGCCGACGCGCGCCGGCTGACCCTGCTCGCCCCGCTCGGCGGCCTGGGCGAGGCCCGCCGCACCGCCCTCGCCTTCGACCTGTTCGGGGTCCCCGATGATGTCAGCCGCCACGATCTCGGGGTGGTGATCCAGGCGCTGCGGCCGCTGGCCGGGGCGGTGCTGCTGCGGGTGCCGCCCGACCGCCCCCGCGCCCCCCGTGCCGCCGATTGCGGCGCCGACGCGATCGGCCTCGACCTCGACCAGCTCGGCCCGGGCTGGCAGGAACGCCCCGATCTGCTGGCCAGCCTGCTGGCCGACCTGCGCGACCGCGCGGCGGCGGCCGGCCTCGGCTGCTACGCCTGGGGCCTGCGCCGCCGCGCCGGGGTGGTGGCGGCGGTGCTGGGCGGCTTCGCCTACGTCAACGGCCCCGGTCTGATGCGCGACTTCCCCGCCCCGGATCGAACCCTGCCCGCCCCCCGCGACCGCTTCACCAGCTTCGCCGGAAAGTAGGCGGGGCTGCCGCCCCGCTCGGGGAGTAAAGCTCCCCGAACCCCTCCCTTTGATTCAATTTGTTCATCGGTATTCAGCCGCCATTGCGGAGGCCCGGCCCTGGTTTAGGCTTGAAATCAAAACGGACTGAAATGGATTCGGTTACCCCACCGAGGGACTCATCCAGTAGCCGGAGATGTGCTCGCCGACGGTGGTTTCGTTCTCATCGATGGTAATATTGTTGCCCCACTCGGCCCGAAGCCATTTCAAGATGCCCTTGTCAGGGATGTCAGCGAGCACCTCGCCCCTGGCCTCAAACGCGTCCCGGATGCACCTAGTCAGCAAAGAACTGGTGTTCGGCCTGGAAGCTTCCACCGCCACCGTAGTACACCATGAAAGTGAAAACGACTCCCAGGCGCGTTGATCCTGCCTGAAATGAGGTACCGCTGGGAACTCGTAGCCGGTTACATAGCGCTCGTAAAAGTCTTCGTCTTTGGCCATCAGAAGATCTGACTCGAATTTCTTATCAAACCGTTTTGCGTATTGGGCTCGATCAACCCCACGTCGATCTCCGTCAAGGAAATCTCCAGGGTTGATGTCCTGCTCCTTGAGATCACGCCATACCCCACTAAGAGCCAACAGAAACTCTTTTTGGCGATCAGCGCGCCACTTGGGATCATCGCCATTATCCCGTAGCATTTCTATTCTGGCCTGCCGTTCCGACGATGTCTTTGATTTCATAGTTTTTCGGTGGGCACGGTAGCAAGACTCAGAAACCCAATTGCCGAGGTGAGTCCACATCCCCAGTCTGGCGTTCCATTGGTGAGCAGCCTGTTCGTCCGCCTCCTCGGGCTCAAGGTTCCCCACATACGGGTAGCGGACAACACTGCGCTCGCCTGGTTCCAAAAGTCGCCGACCCGCGAAGGTCGTGGAAATCATGTCGGCCGGAAGAGCCGCATTCAAACGCACCGCCACCGTCAAGAATTGTTGGGCCGCTTTGTATTTCGCCACCAGCAACCCGCGTTGGAGCCAAGCATCGAAGCCGGGCGGCGGTCCCATCGGGGTAACCGTAAATTTCGGCAGGTACAAAGTAGGCGCGTTCCTGAGGCTGTGCGTGCTTTCAGGGACCGCCCCCCCTTCCTCCTCTTCGATGGCGGCCACCACGGTCTGGAGGTAGTCCAACAACGCCCTATCTTCGCCCCTGGTCAGATCGACATCGGCAACCAACTCGGCATTTCGGCGGCCACTGAATGCAGGCTCGGTCGCGTTGGCGGACCCGAACAAGAACTTTCGTTTCCGATTTTGCCTTTGCCCATCTACTTTTACGAACTCAAAATAAAAACCTTTAAGATGGACCAGTCCGGCTGCAGCGCCCAAGGCAATCCTGACGTCCGCGTCCCGGGGAAAAGACTTGCGCAGAGCATCAAGATCTTCTTGCCGGGACCCATCATCAACTAGGAACCGAATTCGCTTTGGCGCCAAGTCGGAGGCGATCCTCTTGGCGAACGCGCGGTCAAAATACGGCGCCATGACAAGAACCACGTCAGTTTCATAGCCTTCCGGTACTTCGAAAAGTTTGTAGCTCATCTATACCACTTAATTTTATTTAAAAAAAATTATCAATTTTAAAGCTTTTTCGTAAATCGCGCAACCCCCCCAGGATTGGAGAGCCAATGAATTGCCCCGCATGCTGTCCTTTGCTTGGCGCCAGAAGAAGTCCAACCAAAGGCTCGCCGGTATATCTTCCCCCCAATGGGTTCGAAGGGCCCGTGGCCCTTCGCGGAGAGCGGCGAGAGGCGGAGCCTTTCGCCTAGCCTTCGGCCGGGACCGGGGGGAAATCGAGGCGGACGGCGAGGCCGGGGGCATTGTCGCCCAGGGTCAGCTTGGCGCCGTGCAGCCGCGCCACCGCCTGGACCAGCGACAGGCCGAGTCCGTTGCCGGGGGTCGAGCGGGTCGAATCCAGCCGCACGAAGCGGTCGAGCACGCTTTCGCGCGCCTCTTCCGGCACGCCGGGGCCAGTATCGGCCACGGTCAGGGTCACCCCGCCATCGGCGGCCGGCACCACGGTCAGCGAGATGCGCCCGCCGGCCGGGGTATATTTGACCGCGTTATCGACCAGATTGACCACCGCCTGGAACAGCAGGTGGCGATCGCCGCGCAGGCACAGGCCGGAGGCGACCTCGCAGCTCATCGTCAGGCTCTTTTCCTCGGCCAGCGGCTCGTACAGCTCGAACACGTCGCTGGCGAGCTGGCCGGGATCGACCGGCTCGAACCGTTCCAGCCGGCCCGAGGATTCCGCCTGCGAGATGGTCAGGATGGCGTTGAAGGTGGCCAGCAGATTGTCGGCGTCGGCCATCGTCTCTTCCAGCGTGCGGCGGTAGGTCTCGCCGTCGTTGGGGCCGAGCAGCACCAGATCGATCCGCGAGCGGATCCGGTTGAGCGGGGTGCGCAGATCGTGGGCGATGTTGTCCGACACGGTGCGGATGCCTTCCAGCAGCCGCTCCAGTTCGTCCATCATCTCGTTGAAGCTTTCCGCCAACTGGTCGAACTCGTCGTCCGAGCCGGACAGGGTCATGCGCTGGCTGGTGTCGCCGCCAAAGATGCGGCGGGCGATCCGGCTCATCTCCTCGACCCGCTGCAACAGATGGCGGCTGGTGAAATAGCCGCCGACCACGCCCAACTGGATGGTCAGGGCGAGGCCCCAGCCCAGCGCGCGGTTGATCGCCGACTTGACCCGGTTGGCGTCGGCCAGCGAGCGGCCGACCAGCAGGCGGTGGCCGTCGGCCAGTTCGTAGGCGTGGGCCATCACCTCGACCGAGGCGCCGCCCTCGACCGCCGGCTGGAGGTTGAACCGCACCCAGCCGAGCAGCGAGCCGACCTCGCCCGGCCACGCCCGCAGATTGCCGACCACGACATGGCCGTCGCCGGCGCGCAGGGCATAGGTGGCGCGGCCGTCGATGTCCTGGCGGGTGCGCTGGGAAATGATGTCGGCCAGCCCGACCAGCCCGCGATCGCGATAGACCTCGTAAAGACCGGTGGCCTCGGCCTCGACCGTCTCCTGCACCTGCCACTCGATGAACATCGTGGTGCTCCACGAGACGAGCGCCAGCAGCGCCACCGCCGAGACGGTGAAGATGCCGAGATAGGACAGGGCCAGCCGAAAGGTGGTGGTACGAAGAAGACTAGCGGGCCGCACGAAGCGAATACCCCGCGCCACGGACGGTATGGATCAGCGGCAGGTCGAAATCCTTGTCCACCTTCTGCCGCAGCCGGCTGATGTGGACGTCGATCAGGTTGGTCTGCGGATCG
This sequence comes from Phaeospirillum tilakii, assembly GCF_042683125.1. Lineage (NCBI taxonomy): Bacteria > Pseudomonadati > Pseudomonadota > Alphaproteobacteria > Rhodospirillales > Rhodospirillaceae > Phaeospirillum > Phaeospirillum tilakii. The sequence goes on along the minus strand of NZ_JBHUIY010000010.1, from coordinate 77,623 downwards.
AAATGATATTCCCAGACATTTTCCAGCAGCATGGTGCGGGTCACCACCTGCCCGGCATGGCGCATCAGATATTCCAGCAGGCGGAATTCGCGCGGCTGGAGTTCGATCGGCTGGCCGCCCCGGGTGACGCTGCGGCCGAGCAGGTCCATCTCCAGGTCCTCGACCTTGAGGCGGGTCTCGGGCTGGGCCGCCGACACCCGGCGCGACAGCGCCTCGATCCGCGCCAGCAATTCGGCGAAGGCATAGGGCTTGACCAGATAATCGTCGCCGCCGGCCTTGAGGCCCTTGACCCGGTCATCGACCTTGCCCAGCGCCGACAGCACCAGCACCGGGGTGGTGTTGCCCGAGGCGCGGATCGCCTGGATGATCGCCAGCCCGTCCAGCCCCGGCAGCATCCGATCGACGATCATCGCGTCCCAGCGCTCGCTGGTCGCCAGGAACAGCCCGTCGGTGCCGGTGGCGGCCAGATCGACCACATGGCCGGCCTCGCGCAGGCCCTTGGCCATGTAGGCCGCCGCCTCGGTATCATCCTCGATCACCAGAATGCGCATGGCGCCCTTTCGTTCGCAGGTGGGAGGCCGACCTTAGCGCCTTCCCCGCCGGGGGGAAAGCCCCCGCCGGAGCGGCCGTGCCAGCCTGGACTCTCGCCCGCGCCGGCTTACCACCCGCTTTCCGGGCGATGAACCTTTGTTAAGTTCGCCTTCTGATGCGGGGAGCGGCCGGTCCAGGCGGGACGCCACAAACGAAACCCCCGCGTCCAGGGGGATCGGGCGCGGGGGGCTCTGGGGCAAAGGCACCGTCTGGCGGGCGGTGCCGGACTTCCACATTGCGCCCCCTGGGGGGGGCGCGACTGGCGGAGGGGTTGAGCCGCCAGCGAAACACAGGCTGAGAAATAAAACCGTCGGGTCGGTTTGAGCAGTTTGAAGTTCGAAGCTTGTAAGAAAGACCATACGCCGCGTCGGGTTACCGCGCGGTGTCGAGAAGATTACGGTTTCTTAATGTTGGGGAGGAGAGGAGCGCCGAGCCCCCGCGTCCTGGGGGGGGGAGGGAGTGGACGCGGGGGCCTTGGCGCTCTGCCCGGAGGTGGGGGGACACGATTCCGGGCTTCACGAGGGCGCGCCGACCTGGGGGAACAGGGGGGGACTGGCGCGCCGGAACGGAGGACCTCAGGCTACTCAAGCAAAAAGGTCAACAAAGCGAGGGATTCTGGAGACTGATTTTCCGTGACCGTCACTTGATGTCGTTGACAATGCCCGAGAAAGGGTTACGACGCCCTTTCGGGCTGATTAACCTTCCGTAATGATCGGGTTTTGCTCCCCGCCCCTACCCGGCCCCGCCCCACCCGACGCCGACCCGTCCGGTTGGGACCCGGCTGGCGGGACGGCATCGGCGGCGTCGCGGCGGCCAATGATCAGGAATTCGCGGTTGCCCTCGGGGCCGAGAATCGGGCTTTCGACCAGCCCTTCGACCCGCCAGCCGGGCAGGCCGGACAGCCAGGCGCGGATCCGCTCGCACACCTCCTGATGCAGTTCCGGCTCGCGCACCACCCCGCCCTTGCCGACCCGTCCCTTGCCGACCTCGAACTGGGGCTTGATCAGGGCGACCAGCACCGCGCCGGGCCGGGTCAGCGCCAGCGCCGCCGGCAGCACGGTTTCCAGCCCGATGAAGCTGGCGTCGCACACCACCCAATCGGCCGGCTCGGGGATCTCGGCCACGGTGAGGGCGCGGGCGTTGGTGCGTTCCAGCACCGTCACCCGGGGATCGGTGCGCAGCTTCCAGGCGAGCTGGCCGTGGCCGACATCGACGGCATAGACCCGCGCGGCGCCGTGGGTCAGCAGCACGTCGGTGAAGCCGCCGGTCGAGGCGCCGACATCGATCGCCACCCGCCCGGCCGGATCGAGCGGAAAGCTGGCCAGGGCGTGGGCCAGCTTCAGCCCGCCGCGCGACACCCAGGGATGGTCCTGACCCTTCAGCCGCAGCGGGGTACCGAGCGCGAGCGCGGTGCCCGGCTTGTCGATCCGCCGGTCGCCGCTGTAGACCTGCCCGGCCAGCACCAGGGCCTGGGCCCGCGCCCGGCTCTCGACCAGCCCGCTTTCGACCAGCAACTGGTCCACCCGCCGCCGTTCCACCATCTCCCGTCCTTCCCTCGCCGTCCGACCGTTCGCGTCGGCGCGCATCAAAACAGCACCCGACACCGCCAAGGCAAGCCCCGCGCGATACCGCCGGCGCTTTTCCCCGGCGGGGCGGATGAAATCAGGGATGGAAATTGCCCGCCCCATCCCGGAGAATAAGCCCTTCATCGCTCTTCTTGCGCCAGGGGGCCGGCGGGCATGACCACGCTGCTCTTTACTCATCCGCTGTGCCTCGAACACGATACCGGGGATTACCACCCGGAATGTTCCGACCGGATCAAGGCGGTGCTCGCCGCGCTGGAGAGCGAGGAATTCTCGCTGCTGCTGCGCGACGAGGCCCCGCGCGCGACGATGGAGCAGGTGATGCGCGCCCACCCGCTCGACTATATCGATCTGGTGCTGGAATCCGTTCCCGACGGCCCCGGGCTGGTGCCGCTCGACAACGACACCTTCCTCTCCGCCGCCTCGGGCGAGGCCGCGCTGCGCGCCGCCGGGGCCGGCATCGCCGCGGTGGACGCGGTGGCCCAGGGCCAGGTCCACAACTGTTTCTGCGCGGTGCGGCCGCCCGGCCACCATGCCGAGATCGCCACCGCGATGGGATTCTGCCTGTTCAACAACGCCGCGATCGCCGCCCTGCACGCCCGGGTCGCCCATGGCTTCAAGCGGGTGGCGGTGGTCGATTTCGACGTCCATCACGGCAACGGCACCCAGCAGATTTTATGGGACCAGCCCGGCACCTTCTACGCCTCGACCCACCAGGAGCATTCCTATCCCGACACCGGCCGCGCCGACGAGACCGGCGGCCAGGGGCAGATCCTCAACATCCCGCTGCCGCCCGGCACCGGCTCGGCCGATTTCCGCATGGCGTTCGGCGACATCCTGATTCCGCGCCTGCGCAAGTTCGCCCCCGACTTCCTGATCATCTCGGCCGGGTTCGACGCCCACGCCGCCGACCCGCTGGCCCACCTGCGCCTGACCGCCGCCGATTTCGCCTGGGCCACCACCGAGCTGCTCCAGGTCGCCGAGCAGTTCGCCGGCCGCCGCGTCGTCTCGCTGCTGGAGGGCGGCTACGACCTGCGCGCGCTGGCCGACAGCGCGCGCGCCCATGTCCGCGCCCTGATGGGGTACTGAGCCGGACTTCGCCCCCCCGTCCTCGCCCCCGCCGCGCGGCGCGACGCCGCCATGCGCGCCCGGAGCGCGCGGGCGGCAGCCCGCGCTTGCCTTCGGCGTTAAGCCCCCGTAAACTTCCGCGCTTTCTCGAACAACCCGGGTCTTCGCCCGGGTCCAGTCGATCGCATGGAGCCATGGCCGACCTGCCGCCGGATATCGCCGCCCTCAGTTTCGAAGACGCCCTGGCCGAGCTGGAGCGCATCGTGCGCCAGTTGGAGGAGGGACGCGGGCGTCTCGACGATTCGATCGCCGCCTATGCACGGGGGGTCGCGCTGAAGACCCACTGCGAGGCGCGGCTGGAGGAGGCGCGGGCCAAGGTCGACCGCATCGTTTCGGGGCCGGACGGCAGCGTCGCCGCCGAGCCCGCCGACCTAGCGTGATTCACAATCGGGTGATCCCTTGAGCCAGTCATCGATTTCTCCTCGCCTCTCCGAGGCCCTCACGGTCACCAGCCAGGCCGTCAACGCCGAGCTGGACCGCCAGCTCGCGCCGTGCGACGGCCCGGAAAACCGGGTGATCGAGGCCATGCGCTACTCGACCCTCGATGGCGGCAAGCGGCTGCGCCCGTTCCTGGTGATGCAGTCGGCTTCCCTGTTCCACGTCGCCGAGAGCGCCGCGATCCGCGTCGCCTGCGCGATCGAGATGATCCATTGCTACTCGCTGATCCACGACGATCTGCCCTGCATGGACAATGACGACCTGCGCCGCGGCCGCCCGACCTGTCATCGCCAGTTCGACGAGCAGACCGCGCTGCTGGCCGGCGACGCCCTGCTGACCCGCGCCTTCGAGGTGCTGGCCGGCCCGGCCACCCATGCCGATCCCCAGGTGCGCTGCGATCTGGTCGCCGAACTGGCCCACGCCTCGGGCGCGCTCGGGATGGTCGGCGGCCAGTCGATCGACCTCCAGGCCCACGATCTCGACCTCGACGTCGCCGGCATCACCCGGCTCCAGCAGATGAAGACCGGCCGGCTGTTCTCGTTCTCGTGCGAGGCCGGCGCGGTGCTGGGCAAGGCCCATGCCGAGCTGCGTCTCGCCCTGCGCAACTATTCGCACGATCTCGGCCTCGCCTTCCAGATCGCCGACGACATCCTCGACGTCGAGGGTGACGCCGCCCTGGTCGGCAAGCAGGTGCAGAAGGACGCCGAGGCCGGCAAGGCCACCTTCGTCTCGCTGCTTGGCCTCGACCGGGCCAAGGCCCAGGCCGAGGCGCTGGCCGAACAGGCCTGCCGCCATCTCGATCCCTTCGGCGAAGCCGCCGACCTGATGCGGGATGTCGCCCGCTTCGTCGTCCAGCGCCGTTCCTGAGGCCGTTCCGATCATGACTTCGACCCCTCCCCGTCTCCCGAAAACGCCGCTGCTCGACCGCATCGCCGGCCCCGAGGACTTCCGCGGTTTCTCGATCGAGGATCTGGTTCGGCTGGCCGAGGAGGTTCGCCAGACCATGATCCACTCGGTGTCCCAGACCGGGGGCCATCTCGCCTCCGGCCTCGGCGTCGTCGAGCTGACCGTCGCGCTGCATGCGGTGTTCGACACCCCGCGCGACCGGCTGCTGTGGGATGTCGGCCATCAGGCCTATCCGCACAAGATCCTGACCGGCCGCGCCACCCGGATGCTCGGGCTGCGCCAGGGCGGCGGCATCTCCGGCTTCACCCGCCGCGCCGAAAGCGAATACGACCCGTTCGGCGCCGGCCATTCCTCGACCTCGATCTCGGCCGCGCTCGGCATGGCGGTCGGGCGCGACCTCAAGGGTGGCAAGAACAACGTCATCGCCGTGATCGGCGACGGCGCGATGAGCGCCGGTCAGGCCTATGAGGCGATGAACAATGCCGGGGCCCAGGGCTCGCGGCTGATCGTCATCCTCAACGACAACGACATGTCGATCGCGCCGCCGGTCGGCGCGATGAGTTCGTATCTGTCGCGGCTGATGTCGTCGCCGAAGTACCACTCGATCCGTCACCTCGCCAAGGACCTCGCCCATCTGCTGCCGCCGCCGCTGGAACGCGCGGCCAAGCGGGCCGAGGAATATGCCCGTGGCATGGTCACCGGCGGCGGCACCCTGTTCGAGGAGCTGGGCTTCTTCTATGTCGGCCCGGTCGATGGCCACAGCTTCGAGAACCTGCTGCCGGTGCTGCGCAACGTGCGCGACTCGGATTCCAACACCCCGGTGCTGATCCACGTCGTCACCAAGAAGGGCAAGGGCTACGCCCCGGCCGAGGCCGCCGCCGACCGCTATCACGGCGTCGGCCGCTTCGACGTGGTGACCGGCCAGTTCGACAAGCCGCCGGTCAATGCGCCGTCCTACACCTCGGTGTTCGCCAAGGCCCTGCTGGCCGAGGCCGAGGCCGATGACCGCGTCGTCGCCGTCACCGCCGCGATGCCGGCCGGCACCGGGCTCGACCGCTTCGGCGCCCGCTTCCCCGGCCGCTGCTTCGACGTCGGCATCGCCGAGCAGCACGCGGTGACCTTCGCCGCCGGTCTGGCCTGCGAGGGGTTGAAGCCGTTCTGCGCGATCTATTCGACCTTCCTCCAGCGCGGCTACGACCAGCTTCAGCACGATGTCGCCCTCCAGCATCTGCCGGTCCGCTTCGCGATCGACCGCGCCGGTCTGGTCGGCGCCGACGGCGCCACCCATGCCGGCGCCTATGACCTGACCCTGCTCGGCTGCCAGCCCGACATCGTCATCATGTGCCCGTCCGACGAGGCCGAGCTGATGCACGCCGTCGCCACCGCCGCCGCGATCGACGACCGCCCCTCCGCCTTCCGCTATCCGCGCGGCGAGGGCGTCGGCATCGAGCTGCCCGACCGCGGCAGCGTGCTGCCGATCGGCAAGGGACGGCTGGTGCGCGAGGGCCAGCGGGTGGCGATCCTGTCGATCGGCACCCGGATGGTCGAGGTGCTGAAGGCGGCCGACACCCTGGCCGCGATGGGGCTGTCCCCCACCGTCGCCGACGCCCGCTTCATGAAGCCGCTCGACGAGGAACTGGTGCTTCGCCTCGCCCGCGAGCACGAGGTGCTGGTCACCATCGAGGAAAACGCCATCGGCGGCTTCGGCGCCCATGTGCTGACCCTGCTGGCCCAGCACGGCGCGCTCGACAAGGGGCTGAAGGTGCGGCCGATGATCCTGCCCGACGTCTTCATCGAGCATGACAACCAGTGGAACCAGTACGAGGCCGCCGGCCTCAATGCCGGGGGCGTGGTCGCCACCGTGCTCGGCGCCCTCAACGATCCGCGTTACCAGCTGCCGGCCTGATCCCGGCGGCACCGCATTCCCGCCGCGCCCTCCCCTTCCCGGGGGAGGGCGCGGTTTTTTTTATGCCCCGGCCGGGGCGAGAAACCACAGGCAAATCTCGTTATATACACGGGAATGACACCAAAATACCCGCATTAACCGGATTGAACTTTTTCAATTCAGTGGTATTTTATATTATCGAATCGTCGTTGCTGGTATGGATCTCCCCGAGATGGACCTCGCGAAACTTCAGGACAGCGCCCGGCGCGCCAGCACCCTGCTGAAGGCGATGAGCAACGAGCACCGCCTGATGATCCTCTGCCAGTTGCTGGGGGGGGAGAAATCGGTGGGCGAGCTGGAACGGGTGGTCGGGCTCAGCCAGTCGGCGCTGTCGCAGCACCTCGCCCGCCTGCGCCGCGACCGGCTGGTGCAGACCCGCCGTCAGGCCCAGACCATCTTCTATTCCCTCGCCGGACGCGAGGCGATCGCGGTGATCGAGACCCTGCACGGGCTCTATTGCCGCAGCGCCGAGGACGACGCCTGCGCCGCCGAATAGGCGGACTGCCTGGGGAGCCAGGCGCCCCAAAGTCCGCGCGGGGCGAATCAGCCATTTTTGATGTGGGCTCCGCCCACACCCGCCAAGGGCCGTAAGGCCCTTGGATCCCTGTCCTTGTCCTTCGCGCGGCCAACATCCGCGCCCAAGCTGACAGGCCGCTCCGCGACAGCGGCGCGGAGCAGATCCGTTTCACCTCGGCGATCCTGCCGCTGTGGGCGCGGCAGACCAAGAGCCTGGATGCACTGTTGCCGGCCTTGTATCTGCGCGGGATTTCGACCGGCGATTTCCAGGAGGTCTTGTCGGCTCTGCTCGGCAAGGAGACCCCCGCCCTGTCGCCCGCAGTGATTTCGCGGCTGACGGCGGAGTGGTCAGGCGAATACGAGTGTTGGCGGAAGCGTGAGCTGTCAGCGCGCCGCTATGTGTATGTCTGGGCCGATGAGGTCTATCTTCAGGCCCGCATGGAAGACAGCGCCGAACGCATGCTGGTGCTGATCGGCGCCACCCCGGAAGGCTGCAAGGAGCTGATGGGGTTCCAGGTCGGCGTTCGCGAGAGCACCCAAAGCTGGCGGGAATTGCTGGTTGATCTGAAGGAGAGCCGGCACATTGGGGGCTGTCACACGCTACGGCCTGGTTATGGAATGAGCGCGCACCACCCCCGGCGGCACGAAGACGGGCGATCACGCCTCCTCCGCCAGCAGCGCCGCGATCGCCGCTCGCCAAGTCTTGCTGCTAGCCAGCTTGGCGCGCAGCTCGGCGGCGCGGCCAAAGGCCGCGTCACGGTCGCCCAGCACCCGATCGATGGCATCCGCCCAGGTCTGTTCCGGGCGACCTTCCATGGACACCACCACTTGGCGTCGCTGATCGGGGTCGAGGAATTCGGTCAGCATCTCGCCCAGCCCGCTCTCGCTGCTGACCAAGACGGGCACGCCGGCGACGATGGCTTCCACCCCAACTAAGCCGAAGCCCTCCTTAACCGACGGCATCAGCACTAGGCTGGCCTTGAGCAGATCGTCCTGCAGCCGGTTCGCGTCGTTGGTGTACAGCCGCGGCAGCATCCCGACGCGGTCGTTCTCCGCCCATTTTTCTAACCGGCCCTTGAGTTCGTCCGAGGTGTCGGGCGGGGTACCGCGTACTACCAGTTCCAGGCGTGTTTCAGCGGCCTCGCGCTTGGCGGCGGCGATGCCCATGGCCTTGGCGGCAATGTGCAGTCCCTTGAGTTGGGCGTCCTCCAGCCGGCCCAGCATCAGCACCCGCCATGGCCGCCCCGGCGGCGGCTGGCGCGGGGGCAGGTTTGCAGCGTCGAAGCCGGGGTCGAAGCGCAGGCAGTCCGCGGGAGACAATTCCAGCGCAAAGCGCCCATGCAACCGCGGACCGACCGCGATGGCGCGGTTGGCGCTGCGGCCAAGTTCGACCTCGATCCGGGTCCGCTCCTCCGCCCGCATGCCGCTGTCGTCCTCGCGGTCGAGCTTATGCCACTCGATCTCGTCCGGCGCCATGTGGATGAAGTGCCAACGCCTGGCCTGGGGGAAGTGATCCTCGGCCAACACCTGCGCTGCCGGGCCGGTGATGCGGCCGTGGCCGATAACGATGTCGGGGATGAAGCCCTCCGGTAATCGGGGCTTGCGCGCCAGCCGCTCCCGCTCCGACGAACCGGACGTGACCGGGGCGTCCACCACGACTACCGGCAGAGCGTGCTCCCTCTCCTCCGGCGAGGACGCCAGAACCAGGCACGCCACCTGCGCCCCCGCTTCCGCCAAGGCGGTGCACAGTTGGCGATTAAACGTGCTGAGCCCGCCATGGCCCGAACTCCATTCCGTCGCCACCGCCAGGATGCGGAGGGAGCTGGAAGGCGCGACTGCGGGCAGGGAAGAAGGCTTACGCGCAGACGCGGCTGCCTGCAGCGATTGATGAATGTGGCTGATTCGCTTGGCTATAAACGCCTTCCACTCTGTAGATGTCTCATCATACTGAATAAGCCACCATGGCTCAGAGGAGAATTCGTTGCGACCTGCTGTCAAGACGTTAACGTATGACGTGAGTCCAACTATGAAAGATGGCGTATTGTACTTTTTTCGCCGTGCGATCTCGGTCAAAAGCTCGAACCCACCTGCTGGATCAGGATCCTTATCGGGACGGCTCGGCAGAGAGATGTCCAAGACCATCAGATCAAAATAGTGCTCGGCGAGGAAACGTCGTGCTTCTGCGCTACAAGTGGCTGTTAGCACAGCATCCTGATCAACGAGGCCTGTCTCATAGATGGCCTGTAAAACCCTTTTGAGTTTTTCGGGATTATCATCAACGACGAGAATGTGCACGCCATCACCTCTCAAGACATATCAGGTCTGCCAACTCTTCTTTCCAGTCATCAGTAGCGGAACTGTAGTACACGGAACCGACGAATACAGTCGGATGGCACCGTCGCAGGTCTTCCGTGAGTTCCTGCAAGGTTACCTGGTCACTCTTTTTCCCAAAGGTCTCGTATTGTGTCACCACGAAAACTTTGCACGCTAATTTGGCACGCTCGATACGCCTAAGGACCTCTCTCCCACCAAAGCCTTGAGGTTTCCCTCCAGGCTCGTCGGGACCGGGGTCGAATGTGGGTAGGGACATATCAAGCACTACGAAATCCGGTTTGCATTCGGCCAACCTACGAAGCGCAGTCTGGATAGATCTCGCCTCCGAAATTTGCGCGCCATCAGACAATGTCTGAACGAACGCCCTAAGTTGACTGGCCTTTGCCGGGTCGTCCTCAACAATCAGCACGTTCATTGGGAACCTCAAGAAAGTTAAGGGTCAACTCCACCAAGAATTTTTGGTCTGAGAGATATCCGAACTCAAGATGATATCCATCATCGCCGTGTCGACCAGCTAGCTTGCGGAGTTTAGGAAATCCCGTCCCCCCTTCGGCGGACACGGCCCCCTTATAGGCATCTCCACTTACTTTTTCCCGGATCCGCTCAAGTTTCTCCTCTTTCGCCTGGGTACGAACACCCGGCGCGACTTCGCTAACCACGCGGAACCGCAGGCTGTTCCCCAAGTCGATCACACTCAAATCCACTTGCGGGTTTACCCTATTCCCAGAATGCTCATAGATATTATCGAATATAATAAACAGAATGTCTGCGATGGATGTCACTGCGGTTCCCGCGATATCGGAGACTTCGGGAATATCGAGGCAGACGCACGGGTTAAAGCCGATATGAATTTTTTTTACGGCTTCAATCCCGATAGCAATCGCATGCTCTAGCTGAAAATTCGCGCTCGCAGAATCGACAACCCGGAACCAGTCGACGACGCAGGTGAGACCCTCTTGAGCAGCCGTGTAAGCTCGTTTTGTGGCCGATTCTAGTTCCACGACATCCCAATGAGAGATAGACGAGACGGCTTTTTGCAGCGCTTCGAATAGGCCCGATATCAGACGCCGCATGTCGACATCTATACGAGCCCGCACAAGGTCAAGGGTCACCTGCGCCTGCGTCCAAAACATATCCATGCAGACATCAAAAAATTTAGAGAAGTCTGTGTCTTCTTTAATCGCGGAAGAAATTGCCCTCAGATGGAGCGCCGTTAGCGGGAACTGAAAAAGCCCATCTGGCTTCTGAGTCGTCTTAATGTGCACCTCTTTAGTGAGGAGCATGTCTATGACAGAATCGTATCCTTTAGAGAAGTCGCTAAGAGCTTTCTCAATTTTTGCAAGATTGGTAGGGTCAAGATGCGTCAGACGGTCTAGCCAATATCGATTGGGCTTGTATGCCCGCGAGGTACCTTCTTTCTGAGTAATGAGATGCTCATCCTCAAGCGGCGCCCGTAGCTGCCCAGCGAGCGTGCCATGCCTGATGCGCAAGCTGAGATATGAATCCAGTCCGTGGTCTGGGTTATGTAAGAACTCACGCAATAGCGCCTTTACTAGATCTGTCAGGACCGCTTGCGCCTCACCCTTGGGAATTGTCAGATATTCGCTAGGGAGAGGCTTGCCCTCCAATGTGCCGATGATGGCGTCCGTAAATCCATCATCTGAAAAGCCTATTCCCGCCCGCAGGAACGAAATATAACGATTGAAATCTTCTTTAATGGTCTTTTCCGCCCAGCGCCGGAGCCCGGATGTATCGACAAAAATTCGGCTCCTGTCCACCAAGCGAACACCTGCTCTGACGATCAAAGAAGTAGTGATCTCCTTGATTTCCTCTTGATATGCTTCCCTCGAGCTGTTGTCCAAAGCTACCAGCCAAGAACATATTTCGACGCGCTCTTCATCGACCTGACTACTGGTCTCAAAACACGGAAGCAGGTCCATTACATCCTGCTTGGCTATGTAGCGAAGGAAGTAGACCATCTTTTCGGTGGAGGCGTTATAGATGGATCTCAGCTCGCTAGGACGCGACACTTCGCAAGCATCTAAATAGTCCTCGAAGGCATATCGGAGGAGAGGCTCGCTTTGGCGATCCTCAAAATATTGGAGGTACATATGAATAAGGATCGAAGCATCAAGGCCGCTTGCGCATTTGCCTTTTGAAATTTCCTTTGCCGCCGCCTCAATTGGCAGCATGTGGATTGCGTTTATGTTGGATAGGCAGACGTCGACAATCTTGCCCACAAGACCATCGACATCCCCTTCGGCGAGCAGGCAATGGCAGATATAGCGTGCCGCCCACCATTTTGCGCGGGCATCGCCACATTGTTCGACCTCCTCAGCAATCTGCCGAGCCCGCGCGTACTCCTTCCCTCCAATGGCGGTTTCCACCTCAGAAACCATCCGCCAATAGCCAGAGAAATTTCGCTCGCATGGCTCCAGCGTTGACTGGCGAGCCTGAAGCCGCATACGGAAGAAGTCCACCACCTCGTTATGGCCGTACTGCGCCTCGCACTGTTCGAGATATGCCGCACCATGATCACCAAGTGCTAGGCAGTGACGTGGGTCGAGATACTTAGCATCCAGAAAGGAAACGAGCCCAGAGTTTGAAGGGTGGAACGGGTCACTGGTGAGTTCGCGCATAACGTAGGCATAGACAGAGGCCGTCCATCCGTGTGTGCGGAAGATGAGCGGCAATTTAAATGCCAACGAAACCGCCCGACCAAACCCCTCATCCTTCTTCGCAATAGAATAAAGCGCTTGGCAAAGCTCTTCCGTGAGAGAATTGGCGTTCCATTGCGGATTTTCACCTTTCGTTAATGCCATCGCCTTGTGATAAATAAGAGCGATATTATCTGGCTGTCGGGGTAGCTCAGCCTCGATCGCGCAAACTAATAGATCAATATCATTGTTGTAATAAGAGTACTGGATGGAGCAATTCATCGGAGCAAGGGGAAGATCGCCATCGAGCATTCCCGCGCTAAATAATGCTAGCTTTAGCTTGGGATCATTTACCTCGCCCACCAGGGCCACGACCTCATTGAGAAAAATGTCCGCGACGTCCCGTTGACCTGACGTCAGGGCATATTGAACAAGATCAACAAAAGTATCGTACAGGTCTATTGGCGACGAAACCTGCTCGTGTCTCAGGATTGAGGCAATTCCGTCGTGCGTATTCGGGCACAAACACGCAAGGCGATAAGAAAGATACTCATTAAGACCCTTTGGTATGGGCTGATTGTCTAAATAATCTTTCATAAAGCTGGTGAATCTAAATGCCGTAACTGAGTCCTCTGCGCGATAACTTATATTGTGAACCATGAATCCAAACACGTCGCTACGCGTTCTGTTCATTCGCACAAGCGAGGCATACTCTTTTTGCGCTTCGAGGCCGCCACTTCTTTGGAGAATAGCGATCCTATTCTCAACAGCCCAGATACTGGCACCGGAGTAGCTCTCTATTTCACGAATGATGTCCAGGCACTCATTGAAGTTACCTTGCAGGAGTAGGCGCTCCAACGCGGCTGAGTCCGCCAAGAACCTATTCAGTAGGTGTGCATTTGCCCGTATCAGCTCACACACCCAGGCGACCTCTGTGGCCAGCGGCACGGGGCTTGGAACCGGTGTTGTGCAAATGGAGCTAATGTCCTGACGCCAAGGCGCCAGAATTGGCCGCCCTCCATGGCGGCAGGTACGAGCCATGGAAATAAAGGCTCCTAACTCACTTCTCGGTATCAGGCGCTTGAGGTCACCAAGGAGCTTCCATGGCTGTTTGCTACCACGCAACTGATTTAGATGGTCCTTCAGCGGCGCTACCTTCCTCTTAACGTGCCCCATTTCTTCCCACTTGGTTAAATCTTGAACCTCTGATTATCGTTCGGCCAGAGGATTTCGCAAGTTCATTATGATTGGCCGCCGAGGGTTCTCGTCGAAATTGTGCTGGCTGACACTAATGATAGTGGTCTGGCGGGGCCATCCTTAGCGAAATGGCCTCCTTTCGGCGGGTAATGGGGTGGCGGTCCACTCAGTTCCCCGACCTCACAACGTCGCGCCCAACCATCAATGGGTTCCAAGGGCCTTGCGGCCCTTGGCGGGGGTGGGCGGAGCCCACACGAAACCCGAGCCGCCCGCGCCCCCTTGCCGCAGGCGCGGCGATCCCCATCTGTGGGGTGCCCCCCTTTCCGCCGCGAGGCCCCCGATGCTGATCCGCCGGCTGCCCCGGCCCGACCGTCCGCGCTACGCCCGCCACCTCAAGCGCCTGTCCGAGGAGGACCGCCGCCGCCGTTTCGGCCGGGCCGGAATCGAGGATGGCTGGATCGACGCCCATGTCGCCGGGCTGAGCGAGGACGACCTGATCCTCGCCGCCTGCCGGGGCGACGAGGTGATCGCCGCCGCCCATCTCGCCCTCGATCCCACCAGTTTCATCGCCGAGGTCGGCCTCAGCGTCGACGAGGACCAGCGCGCCGGCGGGCTCGGCGCCGACCTGCTGCGGCAGGCGGCGGTGTTCGCCCGCAATCGCGGCGCCGGCCAGTTGATGACCCTCTGCCTGTCCGACAACCGCGCGATGGTGGCGCTGGCCCGCCGCGCCGGGATGGCGGTGGCGTTCCATCCCGGCGAGGCCGAGGCCCGGCTCGAACTCGACCCGCCCGACGCCCTGACCCTCGGCCAGGAGATGTCAACCGGCCTGTTCGCGGTGTTCGAGGACTGGGCCGGCCTGATCGAGCGTTATCACGGCCTGATCGCCGCCGCCGCCCAAGGCGCGGCCCCCCCTCCCGGCGGCGCGAAGGGGTAGGACTCCCCGCCGGAACGCGCTATACCCTGGGCGTCATGATCCTTCCCCCCGCCTTGCTCGACCAGGCGGTGCGCCGGCTCGCCGCCGGCGGCCTGGTCGCCTTCCCCACCGAGACCGTCTACGGCCTGGGCGGCGACGCCACCAGCGACGGCGCCGTCGCCGCGATCTTCGCCGCCAAGGGCCGTCCCCGCTTCAACCCGCTGATCGCCCATGTCGCCAGCCTCGCCGCCGCCGCCGCGCTGGTCGAATTCGACGAGCGCGCTTGCGCCCTGGCCGAGCGGTTCTGGCCGGGACCGCTGACCCTGGTGCTGCCGCGCCGGCCGGATTCGCCGCTGTCGCTGCTGGTCAGCGCCGGGCTCGACAGCGTCGCGGTGCGGATGCCCGACCATCCGGTCGCCCAGGCCCTGCTCGCCGCCTACGGCAAGCCGCTCGCCGCCCCCTCGGCCAACCGCTCGGGCGCGGTCAGCCCGACCGAGGCCGCCCATGTCGCCCAGTCGCTCGGGCCCGACGCCGCCCTGATCCTTGATGGCGGGCCGTGCCGGGTCGGGGTCGAATCCACCGTGCTCGATCTCAGCGGACCGGTGCCGCTGCTGCTGCGGCCGGGCGGGCTGGCGGTCGAGACGCTCGAAGCCGTGCTGGGCTGCAAACCCGGGCGGCCGGAGCTGCTGCCCGGCACCGCGCCGCGCGCCCCCGGCATGCTCGCCAGCCATTACGCCCCCGGACTGCCGGTGCGGCTCGACGCGGAAGAGGCCCGGCCGGGCGAGGCGCTGCTGGGGTTCGGGCCGGGGCCGGCCACCCTCAATCTGTCGCCCGCCGGCGACACCACCGAGGCCGCCGCCCATCTGTTCGCCATGCTGCGCGCGCTCGACCGGGCCGAGTTCACCGCCATCGCGGTCAGGCCGATCCCGGAAAGCGGGCTCGGGCTCGCCATCAACGACCGCCTCCGCCGCGCCGCCGCGCCACGAGGCTAGCCTGGATGTGGGCTCCGCCCACACCCGCCAGGAACCTGAGGTTCCTGGACCTCCCCAACGGGGTCCAGGGGCCCCGGCCCCTGGCGGGTGCGGGCGGAGCCCGCGTCCCCCCTGGGGGAGAATGCCGATGTCCGTGCTCGAAACCTTCGCCGCCATCGTCGGGGCGCGCCATCTGCTGACCGGGGATGAGGATCTCGCTCCCTATCTGGTCGAGGAGCGCGGGCTGTTCCATGGGCGGGCGCTGGCGGTGGCCCGGCCGGGCTCGACCGCCGAGGTGGCGGCGCTGGTCACGGCGGCCAGCGCGGCCGGGATCGCGGTGGTGCCGCAGGGCGGGCGCACCGGGCTGTGCGGCGGCGGGGTGCCGCTGACGCCGGAACCGGCGCTGGTGATCGGCACCGAGCGGATGGACCGGATCCGCGCCCTCGACCCGGTCGATTTCACCCTCACCGTCGAGGCCGGCTGCGTGCTGGCGACCCTCCAGGCGGCGGCGGCGGCCGAGGGCTGCCTGTTCCCGCTGTCGCTGGCGGCCGAGGGCTCGTGCCGGATCGGCGGCAACATCGCCACCAATGCCGGCGGCACCAACGTGCTGCGCTACGGCTCGACCCGCGATCTGGTGCTGGGGCTCGAAGTGGTGCTGGCCGACGGCCGGGTGTGGAACGGGCTGAAGGCGCTGCGCAAGGACAATACCGGTTACGCCCTGACCCAGTTGTTCATCGGCTCGGAAGGAACGCTCGGGATCATCACCGCCGCGGTGCTGAAGCTCTACCCCCAGCCGCGCGAGCGTCAGACCGCGCTGGTGGCGATCCCCGATCCCCAGGCGGCGCTGACCCTGCTCGGCCGCGCCCGCCGGGCCAGCGGCGACGCCGTCACCGCCTGCGAGTTGATCTCCCGCCGCGCCCTCGATTTCACCCTGCGCCACATCCCCGGCCAGCGCGAGCCGGTCGAAACCCGCACCCCCTGGCTGGTGCTGCTCGAATTGTCCTCGTCCCGGCCGGGCGGGTTGCGCGAGGCGCTGGAGGAGGTGCTGGCGGCGGCGCTGGAGGACGGCACCGCCCTGGACGCGGTGCTGGCGGAAAGCGAGGCCCAGCGCGCCGCGCTGTGGCGCCTGCGCGAAACCATCCCCGAGGCGCAGAAGCACGAGGGCGGCAGCATCAAGCACGACATCGCGGTCGCCACCTCGCGGGTGCCGGAGTTGATCGAACGCGCCACCGAAGCCGTCACCGCCGCCTTGCCCGGGGTGCGGGTGGTGGCGTTCGGCCATATCGGCGACGGCAACATCCATTTCAACCTGTCCCAGCCCGAGGGCGCCGACAAACAGGCCTTCCTCGCCGAGTGGGAACGGATCAACCGGGTGGTCCATGACGTGGTGGGGGAGATGGACGGCTCGATCTCGGCCGAACACGGCATCGGCCGGCTGAAAGTGGCCGAACTGGCCCGGGTCAAGCCGGCGCTCGACCTCGACCTGATGCGGCGGATCAAGCTGGCGCTCGATCCCGACGGGCGGATGAATCCCGGGGCGGTGCTCGACCTCGGCTAGGACACCGCCGGGGTTCACCCCCCAGAATCCCGCATGGCTGCGATCAGGGGACTTCTCCTCTCGTCCGTCGTTTCGCCCGACAGGAACCGGGGGCTGTCCTCGCCGCCGGGGGAAACGCCGGCGAAAAAGCGGCCAAGGACGAAGGCTTCGAACGCGTCCGCCGTCAGCGGGCGGCTGAACAGATAGCCCTGGAACATGTAGCAGCCGAGCCCGATCAGGAAATCCTGCTGTTCCTGGGTTTCGACCCCCTCGGCGATGACCTCCAGCCCCAGGCTGTGCGCCAAATCCACGATGGCTCGGGCGATGGCCGCGTCGTTCGGGTCGGTCAGCAGATCGCGGATGAAGGATTGATCGATCTTCAACTGCTCCAGGGGCAGACGCTTCAAATAGGCCATCGAGGAATATCCCGTGCCGAAATCATCCAGGGAAAAGCGAAGCCCCCGTTCCCTGAGGAGGGTCATTTTTTCGATCACCTCCTGAACACTGACAACCATCAGGCTTTCCGTCAGCTCCAGCTTCAACATTCTCGGATTGACGCCCGTTTCATTTACGGTTTTTACGACGGTTTCGACAAAGTTTGGTTCGCGGAACTGGCGGGCGCTGACATTGACCGCGATCGACAGATCGGCAAATTCGGGCCGGCCGGCCCAGGCGATCAGTTGCGCGCACGCCGTCTTCAGCACCCATTCGCCGATCGCCAGGATCTGACCATTTTCCTCCGCCAGCGGGATGAAGTCGGCGGGCGAAACCATCCCCCGGGTGGGATGCGGCCAGCGGATCAGCGCCTCGGCGCCAACCACCCGATCGGTCCCAAAAATCTGCGGCTGGTAATGCAGCGTGAATTGTTCGAGCCGGATCGCCTCGGCCAGATCCCGTTCCAGGGCAAGGCGGTTCAGGATGATCGACTGCATGACGGGATCGAAGAAGCGGGCGTTGTTCCGGCCGGCTCCCTTGGCCTTGTACATGGCCATGTCGGCTTGCTTCAGCAGGTCATCGACGGAGTGAACCCGATTTCCGAACAGGGTCACCCCGATGCTCGCGGTGCAGCGGTAGAAGGCATCGTCGAGTTGGAGAGGCCGGTCGAGCGCGGCCAGAATCTTCCCGCAGACCGTCTCGGCATCGGCGGCCGCCTCGGTTTCGTCGCGGGACAGCCCCTGCACCAGCAGCACGAATTCATCCCCGCCGAAGCGGGCGAGCGTATCGACCGCCCGGACGACCGAGGACAGACGCTGGGCGACCTGCTGCAACAGCAGATCGCCCCGGTCATGGCCGAGGGTGTCGTTGATGGTCTTGAAGTTGTCGAGGTCGATGAAGAACAGGGCATTGAACGTTTCGCTGCGCAGGCACCCCGCGATCGCCTGTTTGAGATGGTCGATCAGCAAGGCCCGATTGGCCAGCCCGGTCAGTTGATCGAAGAAAGCCAAATCGTTGATCCGGGCCTCGCTTTGTCGGCGTTCGGCTTCCCGGGCAAAGTTGTCCAGGGCGAAACTGATGTCGGACGCCATTTCCGCCATCAGTTTCCTGGCTTCGTTATCGAAGGCGTTGGGGGTATCGCAATAAAGGGTCAGGTTGCCGACGACGTTCCCTCTCCGGTGCAGGGGAAGAGCGGCCGCCGACGCGACCCCCATCCCGGTTGGCCACTCCCACCACCGGGGATCGAAGCCGCCGTCGCGAACGATGTCGTCGGACCAGACCGGCCGGTCCAACCGAATGGCGCAACCGGTCGGGCCTTGGCCGAAATGACCGGATTCGGCGATCGACACCTGCAATTGTTCCAGATCCGCCGGACCGATCCCGTAGGTGGCCGCCGGCTTGACGCATTGGGCTTCCTGGTCGATCCAGCCGATCCAGGCGGCGGTCATCCCGCCGAATTCAACGGCGGCGTGACACACCTGCGGAAACAGGTCTTCCTGATTGGCGCTGTGGACGATGGCCTGATTGCATTGACTGAGCGCGGCGTAGAGCCGGGAGAGGCGCCGGGCCCGGTCCTCGGCGGCCTTGTGATCGCTGATGTCGATCGAGAGGACCGCGATCCGGCCCGGTTCGGTCCGGTAGGCAACGATATCCAGCCACTGTCCGGACAGCTCGGCATAGGCCTCGAAATGGGCCGGCTCGCCGCTGATGACGACGTGGTCGTATGCCGCGGTCCAGTCGGGCAGGCGGCCTTCCGGATACGGGAAGACCTCCCGCAAGGTTCGGCCGACGACCTGCTCCTGAGACAATTTGCAGAGGCGGAGATAGGCGTCGTTCGCGGCCAGGAAGCGGAAATCGACCGGCCGTCCCCCTTCGTCGAACACGGCCTCCCGCAACGACAGCCCGACCTGCATGTGGTCGAACAGGCCCTTGTAACGCTGTTCGCTCGCCCGCAGCGCGTTGAGATACCGCATGTAGAGGACGAGGCCCCAGATCGACGCGGCCAGAAACAGGACGCCGAGGCCGCCCAGGGTCAACGCCTCCCGGCGCCATTTGGCCAGCGCGTCGTCTCGAAACACCCCCAGCGACAGGTACAAGGGCCAACTGCCGACCTTGCGGAAAAAAGCGATCCGCTCCGCATGACCGAAATCCGCCCGGACATGATGGTAAACCGTTGGCGCGGCATCGCGTTCGATCAGCGCCGCCAGTTGGGGCGACGCCCTGGTCCCCGTTTCAAGACGAAACCGGCTCTGGGTGTACTGGCTGACCATCCCCAGTTTGCGGTCCCATAACGTCACCGAAGTCCCGGGCCCCAGGGCTTCGGCGGAGAACAGGATCGAGGACAGGGAATCGACGGACACCGCGTGGCTGACGATCCCGGCGAAAGATCCGTCAGGGGCCTGATAGCGACGCGACAGGACGATGATCGGGTTGGGCCACATCCGCCCCTGGAACGGCGCGGAAATGAACAGCCCGAGCGTCGGTTCGTCGCGCTGGCGGGTGAAGAATTCGCGATTCGAGACGTTGAAGGTGTTGACGCGCGCTTTGGGGGAGGCATGAACGAGCTGTCCCCGCGCGTCCCACACCGCCAGCCCGAGCGCCTCGGGGACCCGCTCGTCAAGACGGGCGCCGAAGGCGTCAAGGGTCGCCCGGTCGAGTCCACCGGACGCCAGTTCGCGCTCGGCTTCGTCAACGGCGGTCCGCAGGGTCAGATCGATCTTGTCGGCCCGTCGGGTCAGAGTGTCATCCATCGAACGCGACAGATTGTCCAGGGCGGCGACGGTCTTGTCATAATCACGCTGATACCCCGTCACCAGCGAGAAAGTAAGGACACCCAGTAGAAACAGATCGACCATCACCACCGCCGCCACCGGCAGGGGCAGCCGTTGCTTCAGGCGACGGAAAATCGCTGAACCCAGTCGATGGACCCGTCCGGAAGATGCCATCCCCCCCATCCGAAATCATTCTCCGTCAAGCCGTCTCATCTCGGTTGTCGGGTGATGTGGGCTCCGCCCACCCCCGCCAAGGGCCGCAAGGCCCTTGGAACCCATTGATGGTTGGGCGCGGGGGCGTGCCGCGCGAAGGGCAAGGAAAGGCCCCCCAGGCCCCCGACAAGAGCCGTCCGTCTTTCGGACCCATATTGAAAATCCAGCGGCTGCCGATTTAACGCGAACCGATCCGGCGATAAATATACCAAAAGTAGTAAGTTACGTAAGGCGATCCATATTAGATGGAACAAGTCTCATCCAATAAAATTAAAACAACTCAAACTAAAAATTTTACTGATTTGGTTGCGTTGCTTAAGCACGACATCCGAAAGCGGCATCGGGCACGGCCATTAACGGTAACGTATCTTGCCGCTATTTACGCGCGTCAGATTATGCCCTTATACCTGCCCTGACAAGACCGAAGTTAGACGCCGTCACCACGGGCGGCGCGCAGGGCGGGCTTCATCCACCGACCCAACGGGGCAGGTCATGGGCCGGGCGGGCTCAGGCGTCGCCGCCCCAAAATCCCATTTCCGTTCAAAAGCTTGTTCGGCCTCCGCCGGCCGGCCCGCATGGTTCGCGCCAACGTCCAGGTAGTCTAACCCGGCACGGATATGCAATACTTCTGTCGTGCCCTCCTCCGGCCAGAGCGGGTAAGATGACGACCGAACCGAGCGAGATCGCCTATCATTTCCACTTCGCCAGCGGCGGCGGCGAGACGGTGCGGTTACGGTTCTCGCCGGAATTCGATCTGCTCGACCCGCCGGACTTTTCCCCGCCGCCCTGGACCGCGCTGGAATTCAGCCGCTGCGCCGGCTGCCCGCTCGATCCGGCCGCCAGCCCGCTTTGTCCGTTCGCCCGGGCGCTGGCGCCGCTGGTGCCGCATTTCACCCAGTTCTATTCCTACGAGATCACCGTGGTCGAGGTGGTCACCCCCCGCCGCACCATGATTGCCAAGGGCGCCCTCCAGGAAGGCACCGCCTCGCTGATCGGGCTGGTCGGGGCCACCTGCGGCTGTCCGCTGCTGGCCTTCTTCCGGCCGATGGCCCGCCTCCATCTCCCCTTCGCCAGCGAGGAGGAAACCCTGGTCCGGCTGTTCGCCACCCATCTGCTCGGCCGGCTGATGCAAGGCGAGCCGGCCACCCTCGACGGCCTGCGCGACCGCGTCGCCGGGGTGGTCCAGGTCAATGCCGGGATGGCCCGGCGCCTGCGCGCCGGCCTGTCGCGCGATGCCCTGGTCAACGGCCTGATCATTCTCGACACCTTCGCCAATGCCGTCCCATACGTTATGGATAGAAGTCTCGATGAATTGCGCTATATCTTTAGTGAAGATCGGTGAACGGAGGCGGGCGATGAGACGACGCGAGGCGATCACGGGGCTGCTCGGGCTGGCGCTCGCGGTCCTGACGGCGGGGCCGGCGCGCGCCGAGGATCAGCCGCTGCGGATCGGGGTGGTGCCGCACACCAGCGCCCGCTTCGTGCTCGAACTGTACCAGCCGCTGCGCGAGCATCTCGAACAGGCGCTGGGCCGCCCGGTCGAGGTGATCACCGCGCCCGATTTCACCACCTTCGTCCGCCGCGCCCTGGCCCAGGAATACGACCTCGCCATCACCACCGGCCATCAGGCCCAGTTGCTGCGGGTCGATGCCGGCTATCTGCCGATTCGCACCTATGCCGCCGAATTCCGTGCCGTGGTGGTGGTGCCGCGCGACTCCGCCGCCAGCGGTCCCGAGGCGCTCGACGGCAGCCGGGTGATCGGGCTCAGCCCGACCTCGCTGGTGACGCAATGGGGCCTGCACTGGCTGAACGCCCACCACGTCGCCGCCGACGTCCGCTATGTCAGCGCCGCCGACAGCGTCGCCCAGCTGGTGCTGGCCGGCGACGCCGCCGCCGGGCTGCTTTCCACCGCCAATTTCCTTTCCCTCAATCCCGACGTGCAGGCGCGGCTGCGCTTCCTGGTCCGGTCCGAGCCGATGCTGGGGCGGGTCTATCTGCTCAACCGGCGGCTGGCGGGGCAACGTCCGGCGATCGACGCCGCCCTCGACACCTTCGCCGCCAGCCCGGCCGGGCAGCGTTATTTCGAGACCACCGCGCTGGGCGGCTACCGCGCCGTGCGGCCGGAGGAGCTGAGCGCGCTCGAACCCTTCGCCCGCGAGGTGCGGGCCATCCTCGAAAGCCAGAGGACGCCATGACCGCCCCGTCGCTGCTGCGGACGGTGCGGGCCCGGCTGTTGCTGGCGGCGGTGCTGGTCGAGGTGGCGATGCTGGCCCTGCTGGTCGGCAGCGGGCTGAGGGTGCTGAGCGACAGTCTCCAGACCCAGGCGGAAAGCCAGGCCCGCCAGTTGGTGCCGGTGCTCCAGGCGGCGCTGATCACCCCGCTGGCCCAGCGCGACCACGCCACCGTCCAGGCGATCCTCGACGAGAGTCTGGTCGCCGACGCCCTGGCCTATCTCGCCGTCAGCGACAATCGCGGCCGCATCGTCGCGATCAGCGGCTGGCCGCCCGACCGCGCCCTGCCCGCCCCCGACCGGGTGCTGTCCTTCGTCGAGAAGGAGCCCAACGTCCACCGCTTCGACGTCGCCGCCCCGATCGGGCTGCTCGGCCAGGATCTGGGACGGTTGCAGTTCGGGCTCGACCTCGCCCCGCAGGTGGCGGCGCTGCATACCCAATTGATCCAGGGGCTGGCGATCTCGGGCGGGGCCCTGCTGCTGTCGGTGGCGCTACTGACCGCGATCGGGATCTGGCTGACCCGCCATTTCGACCAGTTCACCCGCATCAGCGGAGCGGTGGCGCGCGGCGATTACACCTCGATCGCCCTGGCCGAGGGCGAGGACGAGATCGGCCAGCTCGGCACCGCCTTCAACGCGATGGCCCATGCCGTGCGCGGGCGGGTCGAGGAGCTGACGGTGGCGATCCAGCGGCGCGAGGAGGTCGAGGCCGAACTGCGCGACAGCGAACGCCGCTTCCGCGATCTCGCCGCCTCGGCTTCGGACTGGTTCTGGGAAACCGACGCCGAATACCGCCTGACCTACGCCTCGGAACTGATCGCCTCGGTGCTGGGGGTCAAGCCGGCGGCGGTGGTCGGGCTCAGCTGGTTCGATCTCGGCCTGGGCGAGGAGGATCCCGTCCTGGCCGAAACCCACCGCCGCGACATCGCCGCCCGCGCCGCCTTCCGCGACCTGACCCTCAATATCGGCCCGCCCGGCGGCAAGGATTTCCGCACGGTGCGGATCAGCGGCACCCCGGTGTTCGGCCAGGACGGCGCCTTCCACGGCTATCGCGGCGTCGGTGCCGACATCACCCGCGAGGCCCAGGCCGAGGCGCGCGCCCAGCGCGCCCAGCAGCAACTGGTCGATGCGCTGGAAAACCTCGCCGACGCCATCGCCGTCTATGACCGCGACGACGTGCTGGTGATCAGCAACGCCGCCTATCGCGACCTGCTGAAGATCGATGCGTCCCTGGCCGCCGGCGGCATCACCTTCCGCGACGTGATCACCTATGCCTATGACCAGCGCCTGTTCGACATCGGGCCGCAGCGGTTCGAGGTCTGGCTGGAGGACCGCATCCGCCGCCACCGCGAGGCCAACGGCGAGGCGGTGATCGTCCAGACCAGCGACGGCCAGTGGTTCCAGAGCCGCGAATTCGCCACCCGCGAAGGCGGCGTGATCTCGGTGCGGATCAACATCACCGAACTGAAGCGACGCGAGGCCGAACTCGACCAGCTGCGCCGCCGCTACGGCCTGATCCTCGACGCCGCCGGCGAGGGGATCCTCGGCCTCGATTCGGCCGGGCGGGTGATGTTCGCCAATCCCGCCGCCGCCCGCCTGCTCGGCTACGATGCCGACGAGATGGAGGGCCGCCCGCTCGGCGACCTGATCGGCCAGGGCAGCCCCGGCGGCACCGCCGATACCATCGGCCCCGCCGGCCTCGGTGGCAGCATCGGCCTCGCCGGCAGTATCGGCATTGCCGGCCCGGCGATCCTCGCCGCCTGCCGCGACGGCAGCGAGCAGAGCGGCCAGGGCCAGACCGTGCTGCGCGGCGACGGCCAGGACCTGCCGATCGATTATTACGTCGGGCCGATCGTCGAACATGGCTGCGCCGCCGGGGCGGTGCTGCTGTTCCGCGACGCCACCCTCCGGCTGCAATATGAATGGACCCTGGCCAACCAGCAGAAGGAGCTGGAGCGGCAGGTGGCCGAGCGCACCGCCGAGCTGGTCCGCGCCGCCGAGGTCCGCACCCGCACCGAGGCGGCGCTGCGCGCCTCGCGCGAGCGGCTGAAGGGGATCACCGACAGTCTGGTCGAGGGGGTGGTGGTGGTCGATCGCGCCGGCCGGCTGGCCTTCGCCAACCCGTCGGCCCGCGCCCTGCTCGACTGCGCCAATTGGGGCGAGATCGAGGGCTATGCCCTTGACGACCTGATGCATCTGCGCACCCGCGACGGCGAGGTCGGCTTCGCCGCCTCGCCCTTCGCCCGGGTGCTGGAGGGCGGCCCGCCGGCCTGCGACAACGACGCGAGCTTCCTGCTCGCCAACGGCCGCACCCTGGCGGTGGCCTATGCCTCGGCCCCGCTCAGCGACGAAACGCTGGGCCGGGCGGTGATCGTGTCGTTCCGCGACATCGCGGTGCTGAAGCTGGCCCAGCACGAGACGATGCAATCGGCCCGGCTGGCCAGCATCGGCCAGCTCGCCGCCGGCATCGCCCACGAGATCAACACCCCGATCCAGTATATCGGCGACAATCTGCGCTATCTGTCCGAGGCGCTGGGCAAGCTCGGCCGGGTGATCGAGGCCGGGCGGACCCTGGCCGCCAGCGCCGCCGCCCTGCCCGCCCCCCCGGCCGAACTGGCCGAGGCGGCGGCCGGGTTCGAGCAGACCGCCGGCAAGGTCCGCGTCACCCGCCTGCTGGGCGAACTGCCCGACGCGGTGGCGGAATCGCTCGACGGGGTCGGCCAGATCGCCCGCATCGTGCTGTCGATGAAGGAATTCTCCCACCCCGGCACCACCGCCAAGACCGCGACCGACCTCAACCGCGCCCTCGAAAGCACCCTGACCGTCAGCCGCAACACCTGGAAGCACGTGGCCGAAATCGAGCGTGACTTCGACCCTGATCTACCGCCGGTGGTGTGCTATGCTGGCGAGATGAACCAGGTGTTCCTCAACCTGATCGTCAATGCCGCCCAGGCGATCGAGGGGGCCGGCAAGCCGCTGCCGGGGCGGATCCGCCTTTCGACCCGGCACGAGGCCGGCTGGGTCGAGATCCGCGTCGCCGACAGCGGCACCGGCATTCCCCCCGCGATCCGCGAACGGCTGTTCGACCCGTTCTTCACCACCAAGCCGGTCGGCAAGGGCACCGGCCAGGGGCTGGCGATCTGCCGCGACGTGGTGACGGTCAAGCATGGCGGCACCATCGAGGCCGGCGGCACCCCGGGCGAGGGGGCCGAATTCATCGTCCGCCTGCCGCTCGACGGCGGGCCGGCGCTGGAGGAGGCGGCGGAATAATGACCACGCCGATCCGCATCGCCTTCGTCGATGACGATCCCCACGTCCTGCGCGGGCTGCGCCGGGCGATGGCGGCGATGGAAGACGAGTGGGAGATGGATTTCTTCGGCTCGGGCGACGCGGCGCTGGAGGAAATCCGCCGCCAGCCGTTCGACGTGGTGGTCAGCGACATGCGGATGCCGGGGATGGACGGCGCCACCCTGCTCGGCCGGGTGCGCGAACTGCACCCCGCCACCATCCGGGTGATCCTGTCCGGCTATGCCGATGCCGAGGCGGTGCTGCGCACGGTCGGGCCGGCCCACATCTATCTCGCCAAGCCGTGCGACGCGGCGGCGCTGCACCGGGCGCTGACCCGCCAGATCGGGCTGCGCGCCCGGCTGGCCGATCCCGGCCTGCGCGCCACCCTGGCCGGGCTGACCAACCTGCCCAGCCTGCCCCGGGTGTTCGTCGAGCTGCAACAGGCGCTGACCGCGCCGGACTCCTCGGCCAAGGACGTGGCCGCGATCATCGGCCAGGATCTGGCGATGACCGCCCAATTGCTGAAGGTGACCAACTCGGCCTATTTCTCCGCCGCCAGCACCGCCACCACGCCGTTGCAGGCGGTGCGGCTGCTCGGGCTCGAAGTGGTGCAGGCGCTGGTGCTCCAGGCCGGGGTGTTCCGCCAGTTCACCGGCCGGGCCGAGCTGGCGCCGCTGCTGGAGGGACTGACCCGGCGGGCGCTGACCCTGTCGGCGCTGGCCGAGGGGATCGCCGCCACCGCCGGGGCCGATGGCGCCACCGCCAAGGCGGCGCGGATCGCGGCGATGCTGGCCGACATCGGCGGGCTGGTGCTGCTCGACGCCTACCCCGAGGCCTATCCGGCGCTGCTGGCCGGGCTCGGCCCCGACCAGTCGCGGCCCGAGGCGGAAACGGCGGCGTTCGGCGCCGATCAGGCGCTGATCGGGGCCTATCTGCTCGGGCTGTGGGGCTTTTCCGACCTGATCGTCGAGGCGGTGGCCTATCGCGACCGGCCGTCGGCCTGCCCCGGGCGCGACAATCTCGCCTTGGCCGCGCTGCACGCCGCCACCGCGCTCGGGCCGGCCTCGCCGCTCGGCCCCGCCACCCCCGGCCCGCTCGACCAGAGCTATCTGGCCGAGGCCGGGCTGGAAAAGCAGATCCCGTTGTGGCGCGCGCTGGCGACGCAACCGGCCGAGGAGACCACCCCATGACCGACCGCGTGTTGCTGATCGACGACGACCCCCACCTGCTGTCGGCGCTGCGCCGCCAGCTCGACGAGGATTTCGACCTGACCACCGCCGCCGGCGGCGAGGCCGGGATCGAGGCGGTGCGCGCCGGCCCGCCCTTCGCCGTGGTGGTGTCGGACATGCGGATGCCCGGGCTCGACGGGATCGAGACCCTGAGCGCGATCCGCACCCTCGCCCCCGACACGGTGCGGATGATGCTGACCGGCAATGCCGACCAGCAGACCGCGATCGACGCCATCAACCGGGGCGCGATCCTGCGCTTCTACACCAAGCCCTGCCCGGCCGAGATCCTGCGCGAGGGCATCGCCGCCGGGGTCGAGCAGTACCGGTTGGTCAATGCCGAGCGCGACCTGCTGGAAAAGACCCTGACCGGCAGCCTCAAGCTGCTGGTGGACGTGGTGGCGCTCAACGACCCGGTCGGGCATCACCTCGCCCAGCGGCTGCGCGAATGGGTCCGCACCATCGCGGTCGAGATGCGGATGCCCAGCCGCTGGCAGCTCGACGTCGCCGCCACCCTGATCAATCTGGGCCAGGTGGCGGTGCCGCCCGAGGTCGGCGCCCGCCAGCGCAGCGGCGAGACCCTCACCGAAATCGAGCGCCAGATCCTCGAACGCGCCCCCGAAACCGCCCGCACCCTGCTCGCCAACATTCCCCGGCTGGAGAAGGTGGCGGAGATCCTCTACCTCCAGGACAAGGATTACGACGGCGGCGGCTTTCCGCCCGACCGCCCCGGCGGCGACGCGGTGCCGTTCGATGCCCGCCTGCTGCACATCCTCAAGGAACTGGCGCTGGCGACCGAGGGCGGACCGCTGACCACCGCCGCCTTCGCCGCGCTCGACCGCCAGCGCGGCCGGTTCGATCCCCGCCTGCTGGGCGGCGTCCGCACCGCGCTGGAAAAGACCATGACCGACGCCGCGCCGGTGGTGTCGGAAATCCCGCTGTCGGCGCTGCGGGTCGGCCACACCATCCTGACCGACATCCGCCAGAGCAACGGCCATCTGATCCTCGCCGCCCCCACCCGCCTGACCGAGGCCCAGATCGAACGCCTGCGCAATCTGCGCCGGATGTTCACCTTCATCGAGCCGATCAGGGTCCGCAGCTGAGCGGTGCGGTGATGTGGGCTCCGCCCACACCCGCCAAGGGCCGCAAGGCCCTTGGATCCCTTTGATGGGGGGGCAGCGACACGCCTTTCAGCTTGGGCGCGGGGGGCCTGCTTTAAGACCTGACGCGAATTGAGCTTTTTTCGATCAGGCCGCCTCGATTTCGGCGACGAAGCGGGAAATTTCCTCGGCCAGCCGGCGGCTGTGGCGGTCGAGATCGGCGGCGGCGGCCAGCACCCCCTGCGCCACCGCGCCGGTGGCACCGGCGGCGCGGGTGACGTCGGCGATGTTGGCGGCAACCCCGCGCGTGCCGGCGGCGGCCTCGGCCACCTCGCGGGCAATCGTCGCGGTGCCGGCGCTCTGGCGTTCGACCGCGCCGGAAATCGCCGTGGACAAATCGGACATCCGGGCGATGGTGGCGCCGATCCCGCCGATCGAGGCCACCGTCTGGCGGGTTTCCTCGCGCACCGACTCGATCTGGCCGACAATGTCCTCGGTCGCCCGCGCGGTCTGGTTGGCCAGCGCCTTGACCTCGCCCGCCACCACCGCGAAGCCCTTGCCGGCCTCGCCGGCCCGGGCGGCCTCGATGGTGGCGTTCAACGCCAGCAGGTTGGTTTGCGCCGCGATCGAATCGATCAGGGTCAGCACCGCGCCGATCCGCTCGACCGCCCCGGTCAGCCCGTCGAGATGGCGGCTGGCGGCGTCGGCCTCGCCCGCCGCGCTGGCGGCGATCGCGGCGGATTGGCCGACCTGACGGGAGATTTCCGCCGCCGCGCCTTCCAGCGCCTCGCCGGTGGCGCCAACCGCCTCGACCGAGGCGGCGGCGCGTTCGCTGGCGGCGCCAACCGCGCGCGACTGGCGCTCGGTCTGGTCGGCGGTGGCCGACAGGGTGCCGGCGGCGTCCTGGAGATGGAGAATCGCCGCGCCGAGCCCTTCCATCACCTCGACCGCGCCGCCCTCGAAGCGGCGCGAGGCCTCTTGCAATGTCTGGGCGCGGCGTTCGCGCCGGGCGACCTCCGCCTCATCCTGGCGGCGGCGCTCGGCGGCGGCAATCAGGCCGCGGCGCCAATCCTCCAGCGCGCGGGCCAGCGGACCGATCTCGTCGGCGCGGTCGGTATCGGGCACCGGGGTCCCGGTGTCGCCCTGGCCCAGCCGGCCGACCTCGGCGCGCAGGCGGTGCAGCGGCTGCACCACCCCCCGGGCCACCCACAGCATCGCCGCCAGCGCGGTCAACCCGCCCAGCCCGCTCAGCAGCCCGACCAGCAGCTTGGCGTCGCCATCCTCGGCGGCGGCCTCGGCCTCGACCCGCTGGGCCTCGACCTGGGCGGCGGCGACCAGCCGGTCGATCTCGGCGCGATGGGCCTGGTAGAACCCGGTCAGCCGGGCGAAGCTGGCGGCGGCGGCGACGCGGTCGCCCCGCTCAAGGGCGGGAAACAACCCCTCTTCCGCCTCGCGGAAGAAAGCGGTGGCCGGCGCGAACGACCGATCGAGGATCAACCCGGCCAGCTCGGGGGCCAGTCCCTGGGTGGCCCAGAAGCGATGGCGGGCCTGATACTCCGCCTCCAGCGCACGCAGCCGGTTCCGGTGCGCGGCGACCGCCGAGTCCGGCCCGTCGAGCGCCAGCGCGGTTTCGAGATAGGCTTCGACGATATAGGCCGGGGGCGGCAGGATGTCGGCGACCAGCGCGGCGGTCTGGGCCAGACGCTGATAGACCGGCCCGTTGACCTTGAGGTGGTTGAACACCCCCCACCAGCCGGCGACGACCACGCCGAGCAAGGCGATCATGGCGATGGCGAGGGCGAGCAGACGCCCGCGAATGGTCATGAATCCGGTCATTGCGGCTTTCTCCCGGCCACCCGAGCGGCGCAAGCCTGCGCACATCCCTTATACGCCGAAAGACATGGCCGTAACCATTAGGTATTGCAACCCCCACCGATCCATTGAGAAGAGGGGAGGTCCGGAGGCTCCGCCTCCGGGCGGGGTGCGGGGCGGCAGCCCCGCTAGCCCTGCCGCGCCGCCTGTTCCCCGGCGATGCGGCCGAACACGGCGGCGATGGTCAGCGCCGCCCCGGCGAGGTAACCGGTGCCGAGCAGCGAGGGCGCCATCACCATCCCGGCGGCGAACAGGGCGTCGAGCGGCCGCCCGGCGGCATCGACCACCCGGGCCTGCCGATCGACCCGCACCCCATGGCTGGTGAAGGTGATCCCCGGCCGGATCGGCACATAAAAGAACGGCGGGGTGGCGACCCGCCCGCATTCCCCCATCGCCCGGCCCAGGGTACCTGCCGGAATCGCCAGGGCGTGACCGAGCGCGTCGAGGCTGGGGGCGGTTTCGGGCGACAGCACCGCGGGCGGCAGGCGCCCGCGCGCGGCGGCGTCCCACACCGCCCAGGCGGTGGCGCCGGGACAGGCGGCGACCACCTGCCCCCAGCGGGCGTAGCGGGTCGGGCCGGTGATGCTGGTTTCCTCGACCGGGCGGCGGCCGGCGGCATCGACCACCAGCCCGAGGGCGAGCCCATCGACCCGGGTGACGATGCCGCCATCGGGCGCGGCGAGGCGGCCATCGACCGCGACCAGATGGCCGGCGCCGGGCTGGCCGCTGGCGGCGGCGCCGAGGCCGAACAAGGCGGCGAGCGGGGCGCCGTCGGCATAGGGGGTGCCGCGCACCACCAGCCGGCCGGCGAGATCGCCCCAGCCCTCGGCCAGCCGGGACGGGTTGGCCTGATAGCCGCCGCTGGCCACCACCACCGCCCCGGCCGACAGCCGGGCCGGGCCGCCCGGGCCGGCGAGCCAGACCCCGCCGCCGGGATCGAGCGCGGTGACGGCGCATTGATGATGGATCCGCACCCCGAGGCCGAGGGCGGTGCGATAGAGGCTGTTGATCATCGCCCGGCCGCCGCCGAGGAAGAAGGCGGTCTTGCGCGACCAGGGCAGGCCGCCCTGGGCCCGGGTCTGGAACACCACCCCCTGCCCCGCCAGCCAGACCGGCAGCTCGGCCGAGCGTTCGACCAGCAGCGCCGCCAGCGCCGGATCGCCCCCCGCCCCGGCGGCGGTGGCGAGATCGGCGGCGAAATCGGCGGCGGGATAGCGATCGGGGAACAGCGGCGACGGCGCGTCGTGGCACAGGCGCAGATTGCGGGAATGGCGGGTGTTGCCGCCGCGCAGGTCGGGCGGGGCGGCGTCGAGCAGGGTGACGGCGGCACCGGCGCGGCGGGCGGCGATCGCCGCGCACAGGGCGGCGATGCCGCCGCCGGCCACCAGCACGGCGGCCCGGCCACGCCGCAGCGCCATCAGCCCGCCTCGGCCGCCGGCAGGGTGAAGCGGAACACGCTGCCCCGGCCCGGTTCGGATTCGACCCAGATCCGCCCGCCATGGCGTTCGACGATCTTCTTGCAGATCGCCAGCCCGATCCCGGTGCCCTCATAGGCGTCGCGGGTGTGCAGGCGCTGGAAGATGCCGAAGATCCGCTCGAAATAGGACGGTTCGATGCCGATGCCGGTGTCGGCCACCGACAGCAGCCAGACCCCGCCCTGCCGCTCGGCGGTCAGGGTCACCCGCAGCGGCCGGGCCGGATCGCGGTACTTGATCGCGTTGTCGATCAGATTTTGCAGCAGCCGGGCCAGTTCGCCCGGATCGCCGGTGACGGTCGGCAGCGGCGCGGCCGGCGGCAGCACCTCGGCCCCGGCCTCGGCGATCTTGAGGGCCAGGGCGCGGCAGACCCGGGTCAGCACCGGATCGAGCGGCACCGGCTGCATCGGCGCGCAGATCCGGCCGATGCGGGAATAATCGAGCAGGTCGAGCACCAGCCGGTCCATCCGCGCCGCGCCGTCGCGGGCGAAGGCGATGAATTCCAGCCCGTCGCGGTCGAGCCGGTCGCCATAACGCCGCGCCAGCAGGTCGATGAAGCTGGCGATCATCCGGAGCGGCTCGCGCAGATCGTGGCTGGCGACATAGGCGAACTGTTCGAGTTCGGTGTTGGAGCGGGCCAGTTCCTCGGCCTGACGGCGCAGCGATTCCTCGGCCTGCCGGCGCTCGGTGACGTCCTGGGCGGTGCCGACGATCTCGCCCGAGGCCTCGGCGGCGGTCTCGGCGCGCAGGCGGATCCAGCGCACCGCGCCGTCGATCAGCAGCCGGTGTTCGAGATCGAGCGGATGGCCCCGGCCGCTGCGGCGCAGCGCCGCCAGCAACCGGCGGCGGTCGGCGGGATGGACCCGGGCCAGCACCGTCTCGAACGCGACCGGACCCTCGGCCGGCAGGGCGAACAGGCGGCGGGCCTCGGCCGAACAGGTCAGCACCGTCGCCGGCAGATGAAGCTGCCAACTGCCGACCCGGGCCAGCGCCTGGGCGCGGTTGAGGCTGGCCTCGCTGGCGGCGAGGCGGCGGCGGGCCTCGGCCTCGGCGCGGATGTGGCCGAGCAGCAGCAGCCCGGCCAGCGTCACCAGGAACAGGCCGCCGGCGATCACCCAGCCCATCCGCACCGTCTGGCGCCGCCACGCCCGCAACGCGCTGTCGAGCGGGGTGGCGGCGACCACGGCGAGGCCGAAATGGGACAGGCGGCGGAAACAGGCCAGCCGCTCGCCGCCCCCGTCGTCGGCGCGGACGCAGCCGGCCGCGCGATCGGCGGCGAGCGGGCCGACCAGCCCGGGCAGATCGACCGTCGCGCCGATCGCCCCGGCGACCCAGGGGTGGCGGGCCAGCACCACCCCGTCGGGGCGGACCAGGGCGAAGGCGATCCGGCCGCCCCGTTCGAGCGAACGGAACAAGGCGGTGACGGAATCGAAATCGAGCGGGGCGCTCACCACGCCGAGGAAACCGCCGTCGGGACCGGTCAGGCGGCGGGTCAGCGGCAGGCCGGCGACCTTGCTGATGCGGCCGACCACCACCTCG
This sequence comes from Phaeospirillum tilakii, assembly GCF_042683125.1. Taxonomy (NCBI): domain Bacteria; kingdom Pseudomonadati; phylum Pseudomonadota; class Alphaproteobacteria; order Rhodospirillales; family Rhodospirillaceae; genus Phaeospirillum; species Phaeospirillum tilakii. Next base: position 44,758 of record NZ_JBHUIY010000010.1, on the reverse strand, counting down.
CCCAGCACCGGGGCGGCGGTGCCGTGGTCGCGGTGCTGGCGGAAATAATCGCGGTCGGACAGATCGAGCGGCTCAGCATGGGGCAGGTCGCTGCGCAGCCTGAGCCGGCCCTCGGCATCGACCAGGATCATCCGTGGCACCGAGGTCATCGTCGCCGCGACGTCGTGCAGGATCCGCCACAGCAGCGGATCGGGGGCGAGCCCCTGCCATTGCGGATTGGCGCCGATCAGGGCGATGGCGGTGCGCAGGCCGAGATCGGTCGATTCGAACTTGCCGTCGATGTCCACCGCCGCCAGTTCGGTCTGAACCCCGAGCTGGCGCTCGGCCTCGGCCAGCGCCTTGCGGCGGTCATCGCCGGCCGACAGGCAGAACCACAGCCCGACCAGGGCGATCGCGGCCAGCCAGGCGGCGACCAGCCATTCGCGGCGGGACGGGCGCAGACCGCGCCAGGCCGACAGGATCCGCGCCACCGGAAGGGGCTGGCGCGCCACGTCCCCTCCCCGGGGGCGGGCCGGCCCGGCCGCCATCATCCGTCAGGCCTCGGGACCGAGCACGCCAACCGCCGGCAACGGTTCGGATTCCTCGGGTTCCTCGACCGCCTTGGCCTTCAGCACCCGGCGCAGGATCTTGCCGGCGACGGTCTTGGGCAGTTCGGCGAGAAAATGCAGCTCGCGCGGGGCCAGCGCCGAGCCCAGTTCCTGGCGGGCATAACTCAGCACCTCGGCGCGCAGGGCGTCGCCAGCCTGGAAGCCGGGATTGAGCGAGGCGAACGCCACCGGCACCTCGCGCAGCAGCAGATCGGGCTTGCCGACCACGCCGACCTCGGCCAAAGCGGGATGGTTCATCAGCAGGCCCTCGACCTCGAACGGGCCGATCTGGACCCCGCCGCACTTGATCATGTCGTCGGCGCGGCCGACGAACCAGAAGCAGCCGTCGGCGTCGCGGCGGACCAGATCGCCGGTCAGGTACCAGCCGTCATGCAGCCCGACCCCGAGCAGCACGCCCTCGCCCAGATAGCCCGACAGCATCGACGGCCAGCCGGGGCGGATCGCCAGTTCGCCGACGGTGTCGGGGGTGTCGATCGGCTCGACATGATTGCCGTCGCGGCGGACCACGGCGGCCTGGATCCCCGGCAGCGGCCGGCCCATGCTGCCGGGACGGATCGAATCGTCCGGCCGGTTGGCGATCGCCACCGAGCCGATCTCGGTCTGCCACCAGGTGTCGAGGAACGGCACGCCGAGGGCGCGGCGGCCCCACAGCACCGCCTCGGCATTGAGCGGCTCGCCGACGCTGGCCGCCACCCGCAGCGAGGTGCCGCGATAGGACCGGGCCAGCGCGGCGCCGAACCGCATCATCGCCCGGATCGCGGTGGGGGTGGTGTACCAGACGGTGACCTGCTCGTCGGCAAGGATGCCGTACCAGCGGCGCGGGTTGATGTCGGCCTCGTCGGCCAGCACGGTGGCGCCGCAGGCCAGCGGCGCGATGATGCCGTAGGCGGTGCCGGTGATCCAGCCGGGATCGGCGGTGCACCAGAACACGTCGTCGGGGCCAAGCCCGAACATCTCGCGCCCGGTCAGCAGATGGGCCAGCACGGCGCGATGGGGATGGACCACCCCCTTGGGGGTGCCGGTGGTGCCGCTGGTGAAATGCAGCAGGGCCGGATCGAGCGGCCGGGTCGCCACCGCCGGGGCCGGGGCGGCGCCGGTCAGCAGCGCGGCGTAATCGAGGCAGCCCGGCGCCGGCCGGGCGGCGGCGCCGTCCTCGCCCACCAGCACGGCCTGTTCGAGCCGGGGCAGCGCGCCGCGCTGGGCGGCGACCTTGCGGGCATAGAGATCCTCGGCCGCCACCAGCAGCCGGGCCTGGGCCAGATCGAGGCGGGAGCGGATCGGACCGGGGCCGAAGGTGGGGAACAGCGGGCAGACCACCGCCCCGGCCTTCAGCGCGCCGAGGGCGGCGACGAACAGTTCCGGGGTGCGGCGCAGCAACAGGGCGACGGTGTCGCCGGGGCCGATGCCGCGCGCGGTCAGCGCGGCGGCGAACCGCCCCGACGCCTCGGCCAGTTGGGCATAGGTGAGAAGGCGCGGCTCGCCATGGGCGCCAAGGGCGCGCACCGCCACCCGGCCGCCGCGCCCGGCGGCGACGTGATGGTCGGCGCAGGCATGGCCGATGTTGAGGGCGCCGTCGCCCAGCGCCAGTTCGGCGCGGACCTCGTCCCAACGCGACGCGCCGGCCGCGGCGCAGCCCTCGTTCACGCTATGACTGACATTCGGCGAAGCCATGGCTTTATCCCGCTGAAACGACGTCGGAGAAGGGAATTGGGGTCGTGCCCGGGGCGGAGGCGCGCTCCCGTCGACAAGTAATTTTCACCGCCGGCCGCCCCCACCGCAACCGATGGATTCGCAGGGCACCGATGCGCGCCTCCCCGCCCGAGCGTCACGATTTCCCAAGGCTCACGGCGCCGGACGCGGCGGCAGCCGGCCCTCGGCCAGCAGGGCCTGGGCGATCCGCTCGCCGATCGCCTGATTGAAGCGGGGCGAATAATGGAACACGTCGATATAGGCGTTGCCCTCGGCCGGCTCCAGCTCGGCCAGCCACAGCAGGCCGTGCTCCCACAACTTGCCCTGGGCCTTCTGCGCCGCCATCAGCGGATAGCCGCGCGCGCTGTTCATGTGATAGCCGAGCATTTCCTCCCGCACCGGCAGCGGCCGCTTGCGGTTGTCGTAGGCGTAGGTCGGCACCGGCTGCTGGACGAACAGGGCGGAAAAGCCCAGCCGCTGGGCGGTGGCGTCGATGATGCGGCGGTTGGTGTCGAGCCGCTGCGCCACCCGGGCCACCGCCGCCTCGTCGGCGCAGAAGCTGCCGCTTTCGCGCAGCATCACCGCCTTGTCGCCGCCGAGATGGCGGGCGAGCTGGGCGAGGTTCGAGCGGTGCAGCAGCTCGGCCACCAGCGACGGCCGCCCCCGCCACCGCGCCGCCTGTTCCAGGGTGTCGTCCCAGGCGCTGACGTCGGGCAGGGCGCAGTAATAGAAGTCGGTGGCGCCGTCGATGAACACCGCCGCGTCGGGCTTGATCCCGGCGGTCAGCAGCCGCTCCAGCGCGATCCGCTCCTGGGTCGAGTAATAGGACACCACGCCGAGATTGTAGACCCGGACGTCGTCGCGCCCGGCCGCCGCCAGGGTGCGGGCCACCGCCGCCGGAATGGTCTCCTCGTCGCCGACGCCGATGCCGAAGGCGGTCGAGCCGCCGAACACGAACACCTTGGGGCCGGGATCGTCGAAGGCCGGCGGCGCGCCGCCATTGCCGCGCACCCCCTCGGCCGAGACGGTGACGTGGCGGCCGCGATAGGGCGCCATGCGGAATTCGGTGAACGGGCTGTAGACGGTGGCGGCCTCGCGCCAGCTTTCGGCCAGCACTGCGCGGTAATGCTCGGGCTGGGCGGTGTCGTACAGCCGGCGCAGGGCGTCGTCGTCGAACGACTGGATCAGCGCCGGACGCTTGTCGCGCAGGGTCTTGAGCGCCAGCCCGGCCAGCCCCTCGGCCAGCAGCAGCGCCAGCACCACGGCCAGCAGCACGGTGGCAACGATGGAAAAGCCTCGACCGAGCGGAGTGGAACGAGTACGACGCATCCGAACCTGACCTGCCTGCCCCCTTTCCCTGATACCGCGAATGCGTCACCCGACGCAATGAGGAGACCGACCGAAATGTTCGCGCTTCATCCCCGGCTGACGGCCGATACCGCCCCGGTCACCGACTGGCCGCTGTGCCGGGTGCTGCTGCTCGACGACCGCACCTACCCCTGGCTGGTGCTGGTGCCGCGCCGCCCCGCCATCGCCGAGATCGGCGAGCTCGACCCCGCCGACCGCGCCACCCTGATCGAGGAAATCGCCCGCGCCGGCGCGGTGCTGCGCGCCACCCTCAGCCCCGAACGGATCAACGTCGCCGCCCTCGGCAACGTGGTGCCGCAGCTCCATGTCCACCTGATCGCCCGCTTCACCACCGACCCGGCCTGGCCCCGCCCGGTGTGGGGCGCGGTCCCCGCCACCCCCTACGGCGCCGACGCCCTCGCCGCCGAGGCCGCCCTCTGGCGCGAGCGTCTCGGCGAGTAAAACATCAAGGCCTTTGGGGTGATGTGGGCTCCGCCCACACCCGCCAAGGGCCGCAAGGCCCTTGGAACCCCTTGATGGTCGGGCGTGGACCGGCCTTTCAGCTTGGGCGCGGATGTTTGCCGCGCGACGGGCAAGGAAAGGGTTGCAAGGGCCTTCGGCCCTTGGCGGGGGTGGGAAGGACGGGCTTGGTCCTTCCCACCCCGCGCGAATGCAAGCCGATCACCCCCTTGATTTTCAAAAACAAAGGGGGTTTGGGGCTTCGCCCCAAGCGGGTTCGGGCGGCAGCCCGACGCCTCCCCCTTACGGCGCCGGATCGACATCCTCCTCGCGGAACGGGCGTCCGTAATAGGAGGCGCGGAGGATCGCCTTCAGTTCGGCCACCAGCGGGAAGCGGGGGTTGGGCCCGGTGCATTGGTCGTCGAACGCCTCGACCGCCAGGGCATCGAGGCGGGCGAGGAACTCGGCCTCGGGGACGCCGGCGGCCTGGATCGAGGGCGGGATGCCGAGGTCGCGTTTCAGCCCCTCCAGCCAATCGAGCAGGCGTTCGATCCGGGCGGCGGTGTTGACGCCGTCGAGGCCGAGGGCGATGGCGATCTCGCCGTAGCGATGGCGCGATTTGGGCCGGTCGTACTGCGAGAACGCGGTCTGTTTCGGCGCGTTGTCGTTGGCGTTGTAGCGGATCACGTTGCTGATCAGCAAAGCGTTGGCCAGACCGTGCGGCAGGTGGAAGGCGGCGCCGAGCTTGTGGGCCATCGAGTGGCAGACGCCGAGGAAGGCGTTGGCGAAGGCGATGCCGGCGATGGTGGCGGCGTTGTGGACCTTCTCGCGCGCCACCGGGTCCTTGGCGCCGTTGGCGTAGGCCGAGGGCAGGTATTCCTTCAGCAGCTTCAGCGCCTGGATCGCCTGCCCGTCGGTGAATTCGCTGGCCATGATCGAGACATAGGCTTCCAGCGCATGGACCACCGCGTCGATGCCGCCGAACGCGGTCAGGCTCTTGGGCAGGGTCATCACGAAATTGGCATCGACGATCGCCAGCGTCGGGGTCAATTCGTAATCGGCGATCGGGTATTTCATCCCGGTGGCATCATCGGTGACCACCGCGAACGGCGTCACCTCGGAGCCGGTGCCGGAGGTGGTGGGGATCGCCACCAGCTGGGCCTTGTCGCCCAGGCGGGGGAAGCGGTAGATCCGCTTGCGGATGTCCATGAAGCGCAAGGCGAGGTCGGCGAAATTGACCTCGGGATGCTCGTACAGCACCCAGATCAGCTTGGCCGCGTCCATCGGCGAACCACCGCCCAGCGCCACGATCACGTCGGGCTGGAAGGCGCGGGCGACCTCGACCCCCTTGTTGACGATCGACAGGGTGGGATCGGCCTCGACCTGGAAGAAGCTTTCGACCTCCAGACCGGTTTCCTTCAGCAACCGGATGGTATCATTGGCGAAACCGGCATCGAACAGCCCGCGGTCGGTCACCAGCAGCGCCCGCTTGCGCCCGGTGAGGTCCTTGATCGCCTCGACCAGGGCGCCGCGACGGAAATAGATCGATTTGGGCAGTTTGTGCCACAGCATGTTCTCGGCCCGCTTGGCGACGATCTTGTGGTTGATCAAGTGCTTGGGACCGACATTCTCGGAGATCGAGTTACCGCCCCACGAGCCGCAGCCCAGCGTCAGCGACGGCGCCAGACTGAAATTGTAGAGATCGCCGATGCCGCCATGGGAGGACGGGGTGTTGATCAGGATCCGGGCGGTCTTCATCCGCTTGCCGAAATCGACCACCCGTTCGGGCTGGAGATCCTGATCGGTGTAGAGCACCGAGGTATGGCCGATGCCGCCGAGCGCGACCAGTTCGACCGCCGCCGCCACCGCGCCGGCATAATCGGGCCGGCGGTAGAGGGCGAGGGTCGGCGACAGCTTTTCGTGGGCGAACGGCTCGGCCAGGACGGTGTCCTCGACCTCGGCGATCAGCACCTTGGTGGCGCGCGGCACGGTGAAGCCGGCCAGTTCGGCGATGCGGGCGGCGGGCTGGCCGACCACCTCGGCATTGACCGAGCCATCGACCAGCAGGATGGCCGACACCGCCGCGCGCTGCTCGGGGGTGAGGATATAGCCGCCATGGCTGGCGAAGCGGTCGCGCACCGCGTCATAGACCGACTCGACCGCGATCACCGACTGTTCCGAGGCGCAGACCACGCCGTTGTCGAAGGTCTTCGACATCAGGATCGAGGCGACCGCGCGCTTGATGTCGGCGGTTTCGTCGATCACCACCGGGGTGTTGCCGGCGCCGACCCCGATCGCCGGCTTGCCGGAGGAATAGGCCGCCCGCACCATGCCGGGGCCGCCGGTGGCGAGGATCAGGTTGACGGCGGGATGATGCATCAGCGCCGCCGACAGTTCCTGCGACGGGGCGTCGATCCAGCCGATGATGTCGGGCGGCGCCCCGGCGGCGACGGCGGCGTCGAGCACCAGCCGGGCGGCGGCGCAGGTCGATTTGGCCGCGCGCGGATGCGGGCTGAAGACGATGCCGTTGCGGGTCTTGAGGCAGATCAGCGCCTTGAAGATCGCGGTCGAGGTGGGGTTGGTGGTCGGCACGATGCCGCAGATCAGCCCGACCGGCTCGGCGATGGTCAGGGTGCCGGCCTCCTGGTCCTCGGCGACGATGCCGCAGGTCTTGTCGTCCTTGTAGGCGTTGTAGATGTATTCCGAGGCGAAATGGTTCTTGACCACCTTGTCCTCGACCACGCCCATCCCGGTTTCCTCGGCCGCCATGCGGGCGAGCGGAATGCGGGCATCGGCGGCGGCGAGGGCGGCGCTGCGGAAGATCAGATCGACCTGTTGCTGGGAAAAATTGGCGAAAACCTGCTGGGCGGCCTGGACGCGCGCCACCAGTTGGTTGAGATCGGACAAGGTGGAGATGCTCACCCTACAACCCCCTTCGTGGTTGGACGGGAAGAGTCGGCCCGACATCGAACAGTCACGATGACGCCGAAAGAACACCCCACCGATTATTCACGAAAGAAGAGCCCGGTCCAGGCCCAAAACGCCCGATCGCTCTCCTTGAGCAAACTGTCATAAACGCGGAGATTGACTTCGGAGGCCTATAAAGCCCCCGAACCCACCGCCAGGATAATTTTCAAAAAGAAAGGGGGTCCGGGGCATCGCCCCGGCGGGCTCGCGGGCAGCGCCCGCGCAACTTTCGGTCCCGACCTAGCCGGCGAGCGCCCACCAGCGGCGGGCTTCGGCGGCGGTCCAGCCCGGCCCGTGACCACTGAACAGCCAAACCTCGTCGGCCAGACCGGCCAGCAGCCGCTCGATCGAATCCCACAATTGCTGTTCGCTGCCGCCGGGCAGATCGGTACGCCCGACCCCGCCGCGAAACAGGGTATCCCCGGTCAGCACGAACGCCCCGAAATCGTAGCAAACCCCGCCCGGGCTGTGTCCGGGGGTGGCGATCACCCGGATCGGCGCCCCGCCGAGATCGAGCGCGACCGGCGGCTCGAACAGATCGAGCCGGGCCGGGACGGTCAGCGGCTGGCCGGTGAAGGCGCGGCTGAGATCGCCGGCGGCGGCGATCACCGTCTTTTCGCCGAGATGGGCGCGGGTGGGGATGTCGTACTCGGTTTCCATCGCGGCGGCGGCGCCGAGATGGTCGGGATGGCCGTGGGTCAGCAGGATCGCCGCCGGCCGCCCGCCGAGCGCGGCCACCGCCTCGCGCAGGCGGGCGGCATCGTCGCCGGGATCGACCAGGGCCAGCGCCCCGCTGGGGCGGTGCAGCACCAGATAGCTGTTTTCGTACCAGGGCGGGCTGGTGACGACCACCGCCAGCGACAGATCGCCGAAATCACCGAGATGCTGATAGGTCATGGGTGCGCCTCGCCTTGAGGGTGGCGCCCGGCCGCCGCCGGACGGTCAGGCCTTGCGGCCGAGATCGGGCAGGAACTCGCTCATCGCCACCGGATCGGCCGGGCCGGCGGCCAGCGCCGCCTCGGCCGCGTCATCGGCCGGGGCCGGATCGGACGCCTCCCCCGCCGCCGGGGCGGGGACCGGCGCGGGCGCCGGGGCCGGAACCGGGGCCGGGCCGGCCAGCGCCTTGAGATCGCGGCGAAGGAAATCGACCCGGCTGTCGAGCTGGGCGATCAGGCCGCGATCGCGCTCGATCGCCGCGACCCATTCCTTGCGCTCGTTGCGGATCAGGCTGTCGAGTCCCTCGACCGCGCGGGTCACCGGCTCGGAAAAGGTCTGGAAGCGGCGGGCATTCTCGGTCTCGACCGCCGCCTTGATCTTCTCGACCTCCTCGATCAGGTCGCGCTTGATCCAGCGCCCCTTCTTCTCGAATTCCTCGGTCATCTTGGCGAAGCGCGCCTCGACGTCGGCGGCGATCTGCACCTTCAGCTCGTAGGCGCTGCGGACCAGATTGGACATGTACATCAGCAGCCCGCCGCCGATGACCAGGAACACGGCGGCGGCGACACTGACGATCACGATGGACGACATCGACATGGCGGAAACGGCGCGGCAAGTTGACGGGAGGATGCGGCGCCACTGTGGGTCAAACCCGGCGCCGATGCAAGCCGCGCCGGTGGCGGGGCGGGTTGCATCGAACGAAAAGGGCGGGCAGAGTGCGGCGACACCGCCTGTATTGGTCGTCCCCCCAAGGATTCCGCGATGTCCTCCGCTGACATTTCCTCCGCCGGTTCTCCCGCCCAGGCCCGGCTGGCGCTGGGCTTTTCCGGCATCGGCCACGCCTATGCCCACATCTTCGAGCCGATCTTCTTCCTGGTGGCGCTGGTGCTGCCGGGCGAATTCGGGCTGAGCTACCAGGAGGCGCTGGCGCTGATCGTCGCCGGCAAGCTGCTGTACGGGCTGGCCGCGCCCGCCGCCGGCTGGCTGGGCGACCGCTGGAGCACGGTCGGGATGATGGGGGTGTTCTTCCTCGGCCTCGGCGGGGCGGCGGTGGCGGCCGGGCTGGCGCCCTCGCCCTGGACCCTGGCGGCGGCGCTGACCCTGGTCGGGCTGTTCGGCTCGATCTATCACCCGGTCGGCACCGCGTGGCTGCTGGCCAACGCGGTGGACAAGGGCAAGGCGATCGGGCTCAACGGGGTGTTCGGCGGAGTCGGGCCGGCGCTGGCCACCGCCGCCGCCGGGCTGCTGACGGCGGAATGGGGCTGGCGCGCCGCCTTCATCGTCCCCGGCCTGCTGGTGATCGCCACCGGTCTGGCCTTTCTGGTGCTGGTGGCGCGGGGGGTGCTGCGCGACCGCCGCGTCGATCGCCGGCCCGAGCCGCCGGCCGAGCGCGGCGACGCGCTGCGGGCCGGGCTGGTGCTGTCGGGAACGATGCTGGGGGCCGGGCTGATCGCCCAGTCGCTGCCGCCGATCCTGCCCAAGCTGTTCGCCGAGCGGCTGGGCAATGACGGCCTGCTCGCCGCCGCCGGGGCGGTGTCGCTGGTCTATTTCGTCGCCGGGCTGACCCAGATCGCCGCCGGACACCTCGCCGACCGCTTTCCGCCGCGCCGGGTCTACCTGCTGGCGGCGCTCCTCCAGGCGCCGCTGCTGGCCGGGCTGGCGGTGGCGGGCGGTCCGGCGCTGCTGCTGGTCGGGCTGCTGGCGGTCAGCGTCAACATGGCCGGGATCCCGGCGGAAAACGTGCTGCTGGCCCGCTACAGCCCGGCGCGCTGGCGCGGCACCGCCTTCGGGCTGAAATTCGTGCTGTCGTTCGGGGTGTCGAGCCTCGCGGTGCCGCTGGTGTCGCTGCTTTATGGCGCCACCGGCGGCTTCACCCTGCTGCTCGGGCTGCTGGCCGGGCTGGCGCTGGCGGTCGCCGCCGCCGCCACCCTGCTGCCGCGCGATCGCGGCTGAGCCCCCCGTCTCGGGTCCGCACCTGATATCTGCGGTAGTTGTCAACCCGACGCTGCCGAATACCCCGGTTGCATATTACTTTGGCTGTGCGACCTTGGCTTAAGACAGAACCGTCGGATATGGTCCGCCTCCGCCGGACCGGTCAAGCCCCCTGCCCCGCCCGGCAGAGCCCATGACCAACGGCCAGCCGGCGGAGAAAACGGATGCCCCAGCTCAATCTGCGAACCCGGCTGGTGCTCAGTCTGGTGGCGATGCTGACCCTGGCCACCGGGCTGGTGGTGCCGCTGATGCTGGGCGACATCGCCGACACCATCGCCCAGGCCGAGGACCGCCAGTTGCAGGGCTTCCGCGCCGCGTTCGAGGCGGCGGTGGAGACCGGCACCGCCAGCGGCGAGACCCTGGCCCGGCTGATCGCCGCGATGCCCGACGCCCAGGCCGCCTTCGCCGCCGGCGACCGCGACCGCCTGACCGCCCTGCTGCTGCCCTCCTTCACCGCGCTGAAGGCCAGCCAGGCAGTGGACCAGATCCAGTTCCACCTGCCGCCGGCCACCTCGTTCCTGCGGCTGCACCTGCCGGAAAAGTTCGGCGACGATCTCAGCGCCTTTCGCCAGACCGTGGTCGATGCCAACCGGCGCCAGACCCCGGTGGTCGGGCTGGAAAGCGGGGTGTCGGGACTCGGCATCCGCGCCGTGCTGCCGATGCGCCAGGGCGAGCGCCCGCTCGGCACGGTCGAGGTCGGGATGAATTTCGGCCAGGCCTTCGCCGAATCCTTCAAGCGCCGCTTCGGCACCGAAATCGCCCTGCACGCCCCCGCCCCGCGCGCCGGCACGGCCGCCCCGGCCGAGATGGTCACGGTGGCCCACACCGCCGCCCGCCCGTTCTTCGCCGAGGCCGACCGCCGCCGCGCCCTGGCCGGCGCGACCCTGCTGCGGCGGGGCGAGAGCGACGGCCGCCCGGTGGCGGCGCTGCTGGCCCCGGTGGCCGATTATCGCGGCCAGCCGGCGGCGGTGGTCGAGATCGTGATGGACGCCGCCGCCTATCAGGCCCAGTACCACGCCGCCCGCGCCCGCGCCCTGGCGGTGGCCGGCGGCGTGCTGCTGCTCGGGCTGATCGCCGCTTTGCTGCTGGCCGGCGGCATCGTCCGCGCCCTGACCCGGCTGACCGGGGCGATGCGGGCGCTGGCCGAGGGCGACACCACCCAGCCGCTGCCCGACCGGGCGCGCGGCGACGAAATCGGCGAAATGGCCCGCGCCGTCGCGGTGTTCCAGCACAACGCGATCGAAAAGGCGGCGCTGGCGGCGCGGCAGGCGGCCGAGGAAGCCCGGACCGGCCGGCGCCAGCAGGCGGTCGAGCAGCTGACCCACAGCTTCCGCGCCGAGGTCGGCGCGATCACCGGGGCGGTGCGCGAGTCCGCCCTGCGCCTGCGCGAGGTGGCGGAGACGATCGGCGGCGTCGCCGAGGAAACCCGGGGCGAATCCGCCCGGGTCGCCGCCGCCGCCGATCAGGCCGCCGCCAACGTCCAGTCGGTGGCGGCGGCGACCGGGCAATTGGTGGCGTCCGGCCATGACATCGCCCGCTCGATCCTGCGCTCCTCGACGGTGGCGCGGGAGGCGGTCGGCGATGCCGGGCGGATCACCGACATCGTCGGCGGCCTGAGCGAGGCCGCCGCCCGGATCGGCGACGTCGTCACCCTGATCGACGACATCGCGTCGCAAACCAACCTGCTGGCGCTCAACGCCACCATCGAGGCGGCGCGGGCCGGCGAGGCCGGCAAGGGCTTCGCCGTGGTGGCGCACGAGGTCAAGGAACTGGCCAGCCAGACCGCGCGCGCCACCGGCGAGATCGGCGGACAGGTCGCCACGGTGCAGACCGCCACCCGCGAGGCGGTGGCGGCGATCGGCGGGATCGCCGCCACCATCGGCGAGATCGACCACACCGCCACCACCATCGCCGCCGCGGTCCAGCAGCAGACCGCCGCCACCGACGAGATCGCCCACAATGTCGGCGAGGCCTCGCGCGGGGCCCAGGACGTCACCGCCAGCATCGGCCGGGTCGGTCAGGCGGCCGAGCGCACCGGCGCCGGGGTGGCGCGGATGCGGGAGACCGCCGACGACCTGATCGCCCGCGCCACCGCCCTGGCCGACGAGGTCAACCGCTTCCTGGCCGGGATCGACCGGGCCGAGCAGGCCGCCCCGGCCACCGCCATCGGGGAAAATGCGGAGGCCGGGCGGACTTGACCGCTCCGGCGGCGAGGAGGATAAGGGATTCATGATGCGTTTCCTGGTCCTGTTCGCCCTGTTCGTGGCGCTGATCTGGCTGGCCGCCCGCCGCGCGCGGGATCTGGCCGCGCGGCTGGGCCTCGGGCGCGAGCCCGACCGCCCCGCCGCCCGCGACCGGACCAGCACCGCCGATGCCGCCCCGGTCGAGGCGATGGTCGAATGCCCGGTCTGCCGGGTGTGGCAGCCGTCCGGCCACCGCAAGCCCTGCGGCCGGCCCGACTGCCCCTATTGAGGATCCCGCCGATGCTGGCCCGCCTGATCGCCGCCTTTCGCGGCCTCGCCGCCGGAGCCCGCGCCCCGGTGCGGCAGGCCGACCCGGCCGAAATCCACGGCTGGTGGCGCGACGGCGCCGTCACCCTCATCGACGTGCGCGAGCCCGACGAGCACCGCGCCGAGGCGATCGCGGGCGCGCTCAGCCTGCCGCTGTCTTCGTTCGACCCGGCCCGGGTGCCGACCCCGCCGGCAAATGGCCATCTGGTGCTGCATTGCCAACGCGGGGTGCGCTGCGGCCCGGCGGCGGCGCGGCTGGTCGCCGCCGGCTGGCCAAGCGAGATCGTGCGGATGCGCGGCGGCCTGCTGGCGTGGAAACGGGCCGGCTTCCCCACCCGACAGGGGTGAGTTTTTGGCCCGTCACCGAGAATCGAGGCGGGACGGTCCTCGTCCCTTCCGTCATGCGTGGACGTGATCCACGCATCCACGGAGGCCCCCAGACGCCGGCCACGCTGTCCGCTGGCCCTGACGCCGCGTCCGGTTTAAACTTCGCCCACAGGATGTAAAGCACGGGAGACGGCCAGAATGGCGAGCGAAGGCGGACCGCCGACCACCGGTGAGGGGGGCGCGATCGGCGCGGAGGAACGGCGGGCGATCGTCGCCGCGCTCGATGCCGGCCGGCTCGACGAGGCCGAGGCGCTGTGCCGCCCCTGGCTGCAACAGCCCGACTGCCTGGAGGCGCTGATCCTGATGGCCTGCATCCGCAGCGCCCAGGGCCAGCACGACGTCGCCCTCGCCTTGTTCGGCGATCTGGCCGGGATGGTGCCGCACCGCGCCGACATCGCCTACAACCACGGCTCGGCGCTGCGCCGGGCCGGGCGGCTGGCCGAGGCAGCCGAGGCGTGGCGGCGCGCCCTGCGCCTGCGCCCCGATCTCACCGCCGCCCGCCACAATCTGGCGATGACGCTGAAGGAACTGGGCGACACCGCCGGCGCGATCGAGGCGTTCGAGACCCTGCTTGAACTGTCGCCCGAATCCGAGGCCGAGGCGCTGCTCCAGATCGGCAACCTCCATTACCTGTCGGGCGATTTCCCGGCGGCGACCGCGCGTTACCGCGCCCTGGTCACCCGTTATCCCGGCGACGTGCTGGGCTGGACCAACCTTGGGCAGGCGCTGAAGGCCGAGCATAAGGACGACGAGGCCGAGCGCAGCTTCCGCCGGGCGATGGCCACCGACCCGGCCTTCGACCTCGCCGCGTTCGACCTGTCCTGCCTGCTGCTGTCGCACCAGCGTTGGGCCGAGGGCTTCGCCCTCTACGAGCGGCGCAAATCGCGCCACAAGCGCCCGCCGCAGCTGGCCGACCTGCCCTCGTGGCGCGGCGACGAGCCGATCGGCACCCTGGTGGCGCTGTGGCATGACCAGGGCTATGGCGACGCGATCCAGTTCGTCCGCTTCGCCGCCGCGCTGATCGAACGCGGCCATTGCCCGGTGCTGCTGATCGCCCCGCCGTTGCGCCGGCTGCTCGCCACCGCCCCCGGCATCGCCGAGGCACGCGGGCTGGAGGAGCCGTTGCCGCCGTTCGGCGCCGAACTGGCGCTGGCCAGCCTGCCGCAGCGGCTCGGCATCGCTGCGGCCGAGGCGCTGTGGCCCGGCCCCTACCTCACCGCCCCGCCCGCCCCGCCGCCCGCCCTGCCCGCCGCCCGGCTCAAGGTCGGCTTGGTGTGGGCCGGCGCCGGCGCCTACCTCAAGGATGCCGCCCGCAGCCTGACCCTCGAACACCTCGCCCCGCTGTTCGAACTGCCCGACATCGCCTGGCTCAGCCTGCAAATGGGCCCGCGCGCCGCCGACCGCGACGCCGCCCCCTGGCGCGGCCGCATCGCCGACGCCACCGCCGGCCTCGACGATTTCGCCGCCACCGCCGTGCTGGTCAACCAGCTCGATCTGGTGATCACCGTCGATACCGCCGTCGCCCACCTCGCCGGAGCCCTCGGCCGCCCGGCCTGGGTGCTGCTGCGCGACGACGGCGATTGGCGCTGGGGCCGCGACGGCGAGACCACCCCGTGGTACCCCACCCTGCGCCTGTTCCGCCAGACCACCCCCGGCCAATGGGATGAACCGGTCGAAGCCCTGCGGGACGCCTTGAAAAAGTTGTAGGAAAACGCGGGCTCCGCCCGCACCCGCCAGGAGCCAGCGGCTCCTGGACCTGCATCAATGGTCGGGAGCCCAAGCAGCCTTCAGCTTGGGCTCTGGCGTCGGCCGCACACGACAAACCGAAGCAGGTCCAGGAGCCGCTGGCTCCTGGCGGGTGCGGGCAGAGCCCGCGTTTTCCTCAAATAACCTCCAGCGCCCCGGCCAGATCGTCACGCAGATCGGCGGCGGCTTCGATTCCGACCGACAGGCGGATCAGGGAATCGCCGATGCCGATCCGCGCCCGCTGTTCGGGCGGGATGGTGGCGTGGGTCATCAGCGCCGGCAGTTCGATCAGGCTTTCGACCCCGCCCAGGCTTTCGGCCAGGGTGAACAGCTGGCAGGCCTTGAGGAAGCGCTGGCTGCCGTCGAGGTCGGTGTTCAGCACCACCGAGATCATCCCGCCGAAGCCGTGCATCTGCCGCTTCGCCAGCTCATGCTGGGGATGGGACTCGAGGCCGGGATAGATCACCCGCTCGACCGTGGGATGGCTTTCCAGCCAGCGGGCCAAGGTCAGCGCGTTGGCGCAATGGCGTTCCATCCGCACGTCGAGCGTCTTGATCCCGCGCAGGGTCAGAAAGGCGTCGAACGGGCCGGCGATCGAGCCGACCGCGTTCTGGAGGAAGCCGATCCGCTCGGCCAGCTCCGGAGTGCGGGCGATCGCGGCGCCGCCGATCACGTCGGAATGGCCGTTGAGGTACTTGGTGGTCGAATGCACCACCACGTCGAAGCCGAACTCCAGCGGGCGCTGCACCCACGGCGTGGCAAAGGTGTTGTCGGCCACCGTCAGGATGCCATGGGCGTGGGCGATCTCCGCCACCGCCGCCAGATCGACCAGCCGCAGCAGCGGGTTGGTCGGGGTCTCGACCAGGATCAGCTTGGTCTCGGGCCGGATCGCCGCGCGCAGGGCCTCGGGCGAGGACAGATCGACGTAATCGATCGCGAGGCCGGCACTGTTGCGCCGCACCCGCTCCAGCAGGCGGTAGGTGCCGCCGTAGAGATCCTCGCCGGCGATGACGTGCGACCCGGCCTCCAGCAGTTCCAGCACCGCCGCGATCGCGGCGAGGCCGGAGGAAAAGGCAAACGCCTTGTCGCCGCCCTCCAGGTCGGCGAGGCTGCGTTCCAGCGCCCAGCGGGTCGGGTTGTGCGAGCGGCCGTAATCGAGGCCCTTGTTGACCCCGGGCGCCTCCTGCACATAGGTCGAGTTGGCGTAGATCGGCGTCATCACCGCCCCGGTGGAGGGGTCGGGGACCTGACCGCCATGGATCGTGCGGGTGCCGAAGGCGGCGCGGCGGGAAGTGGTATCGTGGCTCATCGCGTCAGGCGGCCTTCTTGCGCAGGTGGTTGAGCAGGTCGAAACGGGTGACCAGGCCGTGGAAGGTCTCGCCCTCGGCGATGATCGCCACCAGCCCCCGGTCAAGCACCCCCTGCAAGGCGTCGAGCCCGGCGTCGGGCGGCAGGATCTCCAGCGCGGTGCTCATCGCCGAGCCGGCCGGGTCGCGGAAGCTGGCCGGATTGGCCCGCACCCGCGCCAGCAGGTCGGTTTCGTCGATCAGCCCGACGATGCGGCCGCCCTCGATCACCGGAACCTGCGACACCTCGGCGCCGCGCATCCGCACGAACACCGTCTGCAACGGATCCTCCGGCCCGGCGCTGACCACCGACCCCTCCTCGAAACGGCGGCTGATCAGGTCGCGCAGGTCGCCGAAGCTCGGACGCGGCAGCAGCCCCTGATCGACCATCCAGCTGTCGTTGTAGACCTTCGACAGATAGCGGGTGCCGGTGTCGCAGACCAGACTGACCACCCGCTTCGGCTCGGTCTGCTCGCGGCAATAGCGCAGCGCCGCCGCTAGCAGCGTCCCGGTCGAGGAGCCGCCGTGAATCCCCTCGGCCCGCAGCAGCTCGCGCGCGGCGGCGAAGCTCTCGGCATCGGGAATGGCATAGGCCGCCGCCACCCCGGACAGATCGGCGATCGGCGGAATGAAATCCTCGCCGATCCCCTCCACCGCCCACGAGCCGGCCGCGCCGATCTCGCCGGTGCGGATGTAATCGGCCAGAATCGACCCCTGCGGATCCGCCAGCACGAACTGGGTCGAGGGACTGGCCCGGCGGAAGAACCGGGTCAGCCCGGTCAGCGTCCCGCCCGAGCCGACGCCGCAGACGATCGCATCGACCGCATGCGCGGTCTGGGCCCAGATCTCCGGCCCGGTCGAATGCTCGTGCGCCGCCGGATTGGCCGGGTTGTTGAACTGATCGACGAAATAGGCCCCCGGAATCCCCGCCGCCAGCCGCGCCGCGTAATCCTGGTAATAATCGGGATGCCCCTTGCCGACATCCGACCGGGTGACGTGAACCACCGCACCCAGGGCCTTCAACTGCAACACTTTTTCGGCGGCCATCTTGTCGGGCACCACCAGCACCAGCCGGTAGCCCTTGGCCCGCGCCACCAAAGCCAGCCCCAGCCCGGTGTTGCCGGCGGTGGCCTCGACGATCGTCGCCCCAGGCGACAGCCGCCCGTCCCGCTCCGCCGCCTCGATCATCGCCAGCCCAACCCGGTCCTTGATCGAGCCGCCCGGATTCTGGGACTCAAGCTTGAGGAACAACCGGCACGGGCCGGTGTCGAGCCGGGTGATCTCGATCAGGGGCGTGTTGCCGATCAGGCCAAGCACGGCCGGGCGGGAAGTCTCAGTCATCACGTTCATTCCTCTGGCGTTGGGCGGCCCCCTGCCCCGCCCCCGCCGCCGGATAGGGCGGCATAGGCGGACGGCACGGGCCCTCGCGAACCGGAGGGGATTAAAGCACGGCTTAATCAGAGTTTGCTACTAGATTTATAGATCATGTACGGAATGTCAGGAAGGACCCCCATCCGTGGGCTCCGCCCACCCCCGCCAGGAGCCAGCGGCTCCTGGACCTGCTTCGGTTTGTCGGGTGTGGCCAGCGCAGGTCAGCTTGGGCGCTCGCGAATCGGGATGGGGCTGGCGGGATGGCGGCAGAAAGGGTTATCCTGAGCCAGAGAAAAGAAATCTGGATTGGGCCGGGAGCGGGCCGGCCACCCCCAAATATAAAAAACACAACCGAATAAAAACTCGCACGCCAAGCCAACTGCCTGTAGCTTAAATAAGCTATTCTATATGTTTATCTTCAATGCGAGAGCACTGGCAACACAAATTAAAACTTAAAAATCGTATTTTTGAGATGATGCACAGCCACCAAAAGAAAGCACGCTAAATATGATCGATTTAGATGAAACTGTTGGAATTGAAATAACTAGCACCGCCAGTTGGCGTCAATTGAAGGCCGTCGAATTTCCCAATGATAATAGAAACATTCGCGCCGCAGAAATACTAGAACGACTTGCATCCCAGATCCATCTAGTCGAAGGCAGCCACATACACCACAGAATAGACGCAATATTAGAGAACGAAGACGGTGTCTTTAAATTCTCCGAATCCCTGCTAGAATCACTTCGGCTTGTAGGATTTAGTATTTTCCCAAAATCATTGACTGATTTTTTATCAGATATTATTTCTGAAATAGACAAGCAATATGAAATGCAACACACATCAAATTTTAGCGGAATCGATCTATATTCAGAACTTTTTGCCGATGCAATTAAAATTGGTCCCAAAGCGGTCGAACTCGTCGAGGGTTGCGGTCGCCACCGGGCAGAGCTTCTGCTGATTGCCGCTATAAATCGGCAAAAAAATTCATCATTCATCACCGGAGCCAACGGCGCCAAAAGAATACCGCGCAATCTTTTTCAGCTAATAGAGAATGATATTAGAAAAACACACGACATAAATTTACTTGATGTGGGCGCCATTCTACAAACTGTAGTAAAGCCAGAGAAAGACGTCGATGCAGGTCGAATAGTAGCTGCTGTCTCGTTGCCTTGGTTTGAGATCATTGAACTCCTACAACGCAACCAGAATGCCGCTTGGGAGATTCCTCCGGACAAATGGGAAGAAATCATCGCTGGTGCTTACAAAAATTCTGGTTATGATGAAGTTATACTTACACCTCGCAGCGGAGATTACGGGCGAGACGTAATCGCCGTGAAAAAAGGGATTGGTCAGATCCGGGTTATTGATCAGGTCAAGGCTTATAAACCACCCAATTTGGTTAAAGCTGATCATGTGCGGGCTCTAATCGGTGTTTTAGAATCGGATGGTGCCAGTAAAGCATTTCTAACAACCACCTCTGATTTCGCCCCAAAATTGCGCACTGATCCACTTCTAAAGCCCTGGATGCCATCACGCTTGGAACTGATCGGGCGACACGACCTTATCCGACGACTAGCTGAGATTGCACGCACGACACGCGAAAATACCATATCGCGGTGAGACAAATTTCACCGTACTGGCTATTTAAATAAGATGAAGATCAGATACTTTTGCAAAAGCCACCAAATGACAACAGAGCAACAGCAAACTAAACAATGTCGCACTAAAATTCATATTGTTTTTGCAAAAAAAACGTAATACATAAAAATTAAACAACAATCTTTATTAATGCGACAAGATGATGATGGGCTCCATCAGAAACAGACGCAAACATGTGGACCGGCTATTATGGGTACTTGTCTGCATTTTACTTACGCAAGGCGGAATCTAATTCTTTATCACGCGACTGGTTGATCGGGCCTAAAGTTAATTCGCAAACCAAGCGCTTTCGCAACTTTTGCTATCGTCGCAAAACTGGGGTTGCCCTCCCCGGAGAGGGCCTTATACAGGCCCTCACGGCTCATTCCGGTGTCGCGGGCCAGCTTGCTGACGTTGCGGGCGCGAGCGACGACTCCGAGGGCATGAGCGAGAAGGGCCGGATCGTCGCCGCCTTCGGCCATTACCGCATCAAGATAGGCAATGATATCGGCCTCGGTTTTGAGGTAATCGGCAGAATCGTAACGACTGAAGAGAGGCTCCGCCATCTCGTTTACTCCTTCCATTCTGCGGCCAGTGCCTTTGCAGCCTCGATGTCCTGCTGCTGGGAACTTTTATCGCCACCGCACAAAAGAGCGAAGCCCTCGTCCTCGACATCGCACCGAACCTCCTGAGTCTCTCCACTCGCCACCGGCAGCAATATAAACCTATGATTTTTTATGGCGAAAAAATTGCCACCAAAATAACATAGCCGCCAAGCCTGAAGGGAGAGAGGAGGCCGCGATGGTTTGGTGGCTTTTTTGGCCCCCGATGGTGGTCAACCTGCACGACATCCGCTACCCCCTGAGCGGGGACATGCGGGGCTGGACGAACAGCCTGTTTACCCAGCGTGATCTGGATGCCCTCGATAGCATTTTGACCGCCGTCGAGAAGCTTCCTTCGGCAAACAAACGATACGCTGCGCGGCTGGAGAACGCATCAGGGCAACAAGAAATCACTCTCGCCGCGGCCGAGATCTCCGCGCCAGAGGCGACGGCACCCGACACCGACATCGAAATCGTGCGGAATCTGCTCGACCGTCTGCGGCAACAATTGCCTCCACGGCAGACCTAAACGCCGTTGCAATCTCCCCATTGACAAAAACAAGGGGGGTCTGGGGCTCGCCCCAGGCGGGTTTGGGCGGCAGCCCATCGCCGACAGGCGAGACACCCTCCGGCACCCCCGCTAAACTCCCGCTTATGCTGAACATCAGACCCGCCACCGACGACGACTGCCCGCTGTTGCCGGCGATCGAACGCAGCTCCGGCGAACTGTTCCGGCAGGTGCCGGGGCTGGAATGGATTGCCGATGACACGGTGCAATCGGCGGAGCAGCATCGCGCCCTGATCGCCGACGGGCTGGCCCTGGTCGCCGAGGTGGACGGCTTCGGGCTGGCGGGCTTCCTCAACGGACAACCGGCCGGGGATGCCTTGCATCTGTGGCAGATCGCGGTTCATCCCGACCAGCAACGGCGCGGAATCGGGCGGCGCCTGATCGAGGCCGCCCAGCACCATGCCGCCGCGCGCGGGATCGACGCGCTGACCCTGACCACCTTCCGCGCGGTCGCCTGGAACGAACCGTTTTATCGCAGACTGGGCTTCGTCACGTTGGACGAGGCGGAGCTCTCCCCGCGCCTGCGGGCGATCCTGGCGGCCGAGGGCCGGGCCGGGCTGCCGGTGGCGCGGCGGTGCGCGATGCGGAAGGGTTTCCAGCCGCAAACCGCCCCCGCGCTTGCGCCCTCCGACCAAACGCCCGTACCGTGAGGCGGTTTGGGATGGAGACGGTCATGAACCTTGCGGTAGAGACCCTGGCCGAACAGACCTTTGCCGATCCGGCCAAGGGGCGCGCGTGGCTGCTCAGGACAACCGCCAGCCTGGGGGGCAGGCGACCGCTCGACCTGCTCGACACCGAGGAGGGCGCGCGTGAGGTCGAAACCCTCCTGGGGCGGATCGCCCATGGTATTGCGGCTTAAAAACAAAGGGGGTTCGGGGCATCGCCCCGAGCGGGGTGCGGGGTGGCAACCCCGCCGCTACGCCGGCCGCTCGACCCAATCGGCCGCCGCGCTCCCGGCGGCGGCGCCGGTGGCGAAACAGGCGGTCAGCAGATAGCCCCCGGTCGGCGCCTCCCAATCCAGCATCTCGCCGGCGAGGAACAATCCCGGCCGCGTGCGGACCATCAACCCGTCATCCATCTCGGCGAAATCGACGCCGCCGGCGGTGGAGATCGCCTCGGCCAGCGGGCGGGGCCGGCGCAGCGGCAGCGGCAGCCCCTTGATGCCTGACGCCAGGGCGGCGGGATCGGCGAGGGCCTCGGCCGGCAGGCATTCGCGCAGCAGGCCGACCGCCGGGGCGGCGAGCGGCGGCAGCACCTTGCGCAGGAAGGTCGAGAACGAGCGGGCGCCGCGTGGGCGGGCCAGCGCCGCCGCCACCCGCGCGGCCGGCCAGTCGGGCAGCAGATCGAGGGTCGGCGCGGCGGCACCGGTCTGTTCCAGCGCGTCGCGCAGGGCGGCGGCGAAGGCATAGACCAGACCGCCCTCTATCCCGCTGGCGGTCAGGGTCAGTTCGCCGCGCCGCGACTGGCCGGCGAAGCTGAAGGTGACCGGGGCGAGGCGGCTGCCGGCGGCGCGGGCGGCGAAGGCGGGGCTCCAGTCGCAATCGAAACCGCAATTGGCCGGGCGCAGGGGGGCGATGGCGAGGCCGGCTGCGGTCAACGGCCCGACCCAAGCGCCGTCGCTGCCGAGCCGGGGCCAGGAGGCGCCGCCGAGCGCCAGCACCGTTGCCGCCGGCCGCACCGTGCGCGGCCCGTCGGGGGTGGTGAAGCTGAGGGCGCCGTCCTCGGTCCAGCCCAGCCAGCGGTGACGGGGATGGAGGGTGACGCCGAGATCGGCCAGCCGGCCCAGCCACGCCCGCAGCAACGGCGCCGCCTTCATCACGCGCGGGAACACCCGGCCGGAACTGCCGACGAAGGTTTCGATACCGAGATCGGCGGCCCAGGCGCGCAGTTCGGCCGGGCCGAACGCCGCCAGCAGCGGGGCGAGGCGGCCGGCGCGGGCGCCGTAGCGGGTGAGGAAGCGTTCGGCCGGCTCGCCATGGGTCAGGTTGAGCCCGCCCTTGCCGGCGCGCAGCAGCTTGCGGCCGGGAGTCGGCTGGGCCTCGTAGAGGGCGACGGCGTGGCCGCGTTCGGCCAGACGCTGCGCCGCCATCAGCCCGGCCGGCCCGGCCCCGATCACCGCCACTTCCGCGTCCATTTGGTCCACCTGTTCCGCTCGCGCCGGGATCCTAGAGCCGCTGGTCGCCAAAGGGAACCGGCTTCCGCCCCTTCGTGACGCTCCCATGGCGGTTTTGTGAAATTTTCACCACAAAAAACAACGCAATTCAAAGCGATCCAAGGAGATTGGAAATCTAAACATATATTTCACAAATAACCGGACCGCTTTCCGCTACCTACTCCCCCGACATCCCGGGCCGCGCGGCGCAGGAAAATGACCCATGACGAAGGATATTCTCCAAAGGTCTGGGGCGTGGCTCGCCCGGCTCGCTTCGCCGGAACGCGACTTCTAAACGGAACCAAGGGGACACCGCATGACGATCTTCAAACCGACCGCCCTTTGTCTTGCCCTGGGCGTGGCGCTGACCGCGGCGACCGCGCCGGCCCGGGCCGAGGATTTGCGTCTGGTCGGGTCGGGGGCGAGCTTCCCCTTCCCGATCTATTCGGCCTGGCTGAAGGATTTCAGCAAGCACACCCCCGGGGTGACGGTCGATTATCAGGCCAAGGGCAGCGGCGCCGGCATCCAGGACTTCATCAACAAGACGGTCGATTTCGCCGCCAGCGACGCGGCGATGAAGGACGAGGAAATCGCCCGGGTCGAGGGCGGCGCGGTGCTGCTGCCGATGACCGCCGGCGAGATCGTGCTGGCCTACAACCTGCCGGGCGGGATCAAGGGGCTGAAGCTGACCCGCGCCGCCTATGCCGGCATCTTCAGCGGCAGCGTCACCAAGTGGAACGATCCGGCGATCGCCGAGGCCAATCCGGGCCTCAAGCTGCCCGATCTGCCGATCACCGTGGTGCTGCGTTCCGACAGCTCGGGCACCACCTACAACTTCACCCAGCATCTGGCGGCGATCAGCCCGGCCTTCAAGCAGGAGGTCGGCACCGGCACCACCGTGCAGTGGCCGAAATCGCCCAAGTTCGTCGCCGCCCCCAAGAATGACGGCGTCACCGCCACCGTCAAGCAGACCCCCGGCGCGATCGGCTACATCGAATATGGCTACGCCAAGCTGACCAAAGCCGAGACCGCCCTGCTCGAGAACAAGGCCGGCAAGTTCGTCGCCGCCGGCGAGGCCTCGGGCAAGGCCGCCCTGGCCGGCGCCCAGCCGCCGAGCGACACCGACCTGCGGATGTGGATCCCCGACCCCGACGGCGCCGAGGCCTATCCGATCGCCTCGTTCACCTGGATGCTGTTCTACCAGCACCAGGACCCGAAGAAGGCCGAGATCCTGCGCAAGCTGGTCGAATACGGCCTGACCGACGGGCAGAAGGCGGCGGATGCGATGGGCTACATCCCGCTGCCGGCCAACATCGTCGCCAAGGTCCGCGCCGCCTCGGCCGCGATCCAGTAACCCGCTCCGGGCGAGGGCGGGCGACGGGCCGGCAGCGGCCGCCGCCCGCCCCCGCCCTTCCCCGCTCCCGGGACAAAGGCCACCCCATGTCATCCGAGCCGTTCTCCGCCGCCTTGCCGGAAGGCGCCCTCACCCGGCCGCCCTCGGCGTTCGACCATCTGGCCGACCGCGCCTTCCGCTCCCTCGCGCTGGTCGCCGCCGCCGCCCTGATCCTGCTGCTGGCCTACATCCTGTGGAAAATCGGGGTCAAGGCGCTGCCGGCGATCGGCGAGCACCACTTCGCCTTCCTGACCGATTCGGCCTGGGACGTGTCGAACCGCTCGTTCGGCATCCTGCCCGAGATCTGGGGCACGCTGTATTCCTCGCTGCTGGCGCTGGGCGTGGCCGGCTTCTTCGGGCTGACGGTGGCGATCTTCCTGACCCAGGATTTCCTGCCGCCGCGCCTCGCCGTGCTGTTCCGCACCGTGATCGAGATGCTGGCCGCGATCCCCAGCGTGGTGTTCGGCCTGTGGGGCATCTTCGTGGTGATCCCGACCATCCGTCCGCTGGCCGACTGGCTCAATGCCGAGCTGGGCTGGCTGCCGTTCTTCGGCACCACGCTGAGCGGTCCCGGCCTGCTGCCCGCCACCATCGTGCTGGCGATCATGGTGCTGCCGACCATCACCGCGATTTCCCAGGACGCGCTGCAATCGATCCCCTACCGCACCAAGGAGGCCGCCTACGGGATGGGCGCCACCAAGTGGGAGGCGATCCTCAAGGTGCTGCTGCCGACCGCCGCCGGCGGGATCTTCTCCGCCCTGGTGCTGGGCTTCGGCCGCGCCCTGGGCGAGACGATGGCGCTCGCCATGCTGATCGGCAATTCCAACCAGATCAGCCTCAGCCTGTTCTCGCCGGGCGACACCCTGGCCTCGCTGCTGGCCTCGCACTTCCCCGAGGCGGGCGAGGTCGAGGTCGGCGCCCTGATGTACGCCGCCCTGGTGCTGCTGGCGATCACGCTGCTGGTCAACATCGCCGGCAACCTGCTGCTGGCCCTCACCCAACGCCGGATTTCGGGGAAATCATGACCGCGATCGACACCTCCCTCGCCGCCGACCGGGCCGCGCCGCCCCGGCTGCACCGCTCGCTGACCGAGCCGCGCGAGATCAAGAACCTGCTGCTGTCCGGCCTGACCTGGGTGGTGGCGCTGGCCGCCGCCGTGCCGCTGATCTCGGTGCTGGTGATGCTGATCGGCACCGGCGGCGCCCGGCTCGGGCTCGAATTGTTCACCGAGCTGCCCCCGGCCGGGTTCGAGCTGGGCGGCGGCTTCGGCAACGCCATCCTCGGCACCCTGGTGATGGTGGCGCTGGCCTCGGTGGTCAGCATCCCGCTCGGGATCCTGGCGGCGGTCTATCTGGCCGAGATCGGCCCCGACAGCCGGCTGGCCGGCACCACCCGCTTCGTCGCCAAGGTGCTGACCGGCTTCCCCTCGATCCTGGCCGGGGTGTTCGTCTACGCCGCGGTGGTGCTGACGATGGGGCGCTATTCCGCGCTGGCCGGCGGCCTCGCGCTGGCGGTGCTGATGCTGCCCACCGTGATCCTGACCGCCGCCGAGGCGATGGCGATGGTGCCGCGCAAGATGAAGGACGCCGCGCTGGGGATGGGCTGCACCCACAGCCAGATGATCTGGCAGGTGGTGCTGCCGACCGCCCTGCCCGGGATCCTGACCGGGGTGATGCTGGCGGTGGCCCGCGTCGCCGGCGAATCCGCCCCGCTGCTGTTCACCGCCCTGTTCAGCAATTACTGGCTGACCAGCCTGGGTGAGCCGACCGCCTCGCTGTCGATCCTGATCTACAACTTCTCCAGCATGCCGTTCGACAACCAGATCGAGCTGGCCTGGGCCGCCTCGCTGGTGCTGGTGCTGATCGTCCTGCTGTTCAACATCACCTCGCGCCTGATCGGGCGCCCGAAGGTCTAGCAAGGGAGCGCGCGACATGGCCGCGATCGAACAGAACATCACCCCGGGCGCCGACACCGTCACCCCCGGCGCCAATCCGGTCGCCATCGACGTCCGGATCGACCAGATCCATTACGGCTCGTTCCTGGCGGTGCGCGACAGCGCGATCCAGATCGAGAAGGGCAAGATCACCGGCTTCATCGGCCCGTCCGGCTGTGGCAAGAGCACGGTGCTGCGCAGCCTCAACCGCATGAACGACATGGTGCGGGGCTTCTCGCTGGCCGGCAACGTCCACTTCCTCGGCAGCGACATCTATCACCCCAAGGTCAACCCGGTGGTGGTGCGGCGCTACATCGGCATGGTGTTCCAGCAGCCCAACCCGTTCTCGATGAGCATCTACGACAACGTCGCCTTCGGCCTGCGGCTCAACCGCTTCAAGGGCGACCTTGACGAAAAGGTCGAACTGGCGCTGCGCCGCGCCGCGCTGTGGGACGAGGTCAAGGACAAGCTGAAGGCCAGCGGCCTGTCGCTGTCGGGCGGCCAGCAACAGCGCCTGTGCATCGCCCGCGCCGTCGCCACCGAGCCGTCGGTGCTGCTGATGGACGAGCCCTGCTCGGCGCTCGACCCGATCGCCACCCGCCGGATCGAGGAGCTGATGCTGGAGCTGAAGCAGGATTACACCATCGCGATGGTGACCCATAACATGCAGCAGGCCACCCGCGTCGCCGACATCACAGCGTTCTTCTCGGTCGATATCTCGCAGGGCGGCCGCACCGGCTATCTGGTCGAGGTCGGCGAGACCCGCCAGATCTTCCACGATCCGCGCGAGAAGCTGACCAAGGAATACATTCGCGGCGAGTTCAGCTGAGCCAGGGGAGGCGGCGATGCGCTGGTTTCCGCTGCCCGGCCTCGGCCTGCTGGCCCTGGCCTGCGCCCTCGCCGCCCCGGCGCGGGCCGAGACCCTGGCGCTGACCGGGGCGGGAGCCAGCTTCCCCGCCCCGCTCTACCTGCGGCTGGCCGAGGATTTCCAGGCCCACCATCCCGGGGTGACGGTGTCCTATGCCAGCGTCGGCAGCGGCGAGGGCCTCGCCCGCTTCCTCGCCGACGCGGTCGATTTCGGCGCCAGCGACCAGCCGCCCAGCCCGCCGGAGGCCGCCCGCGCCGGCCACGGGCTGGTGCTGGTCCCCGCCACCGCCGGGATGGTGGTGGTGGCCTACAACCTGCCCGGCCTCCAAGGGGACCTGCGCCTGCCGGCCGACGCCACCGCCGGCATCTTCGCCGGGCGGATCCGCTTCTGGGACGATCCGGCGCTGGTCGCCGCCAATCCCGGCCTCAAACTGCCCCACCGCTCGATCGCGGTGGTGGTGCGCCAGGAGGCCAGCGGCACCACCGCCGCCTTCACCCGCGCCCTCGCCGCCGCCAGTCCGCTCTGGCGCGAGGCCCGTCTCGGCACCGGCAAGACCATCGCCTGGCCCGGCGCGGTGATGAAGGCACGCGGCAACGAAGCCGTCTCCGCCCGCCTGCGCATCAGCGACTGGTCGATCGGCTATGTCGAATACGGCTTCGCCGAACGACTCGGCCTGCCGATGGCCGCGCTGCAAAACGCCGCCGGGGCCTTCGTCCGCCCCAGCCGCGCCGCCGGTACCGCCGCCCTGGCCGGCGGCGCCGACCCCATTGCCCCGCTCGATGCCCCCACCGGGGCCCAGGCCTACCCGATCGTCACCTATTCCTGGCTGCTGCTGCGGGCCGGCTATGACGATCCCACCCGCGCCGCCGCCCTGCGCGCCTTCGTCGCCTTCGGCCTCGGCGAGGGACAGACCACCGCCGCCGCCCTCGGCTACATCCCCCTGCCGCCAACCGTCACCCAGGCCGCCCGCGCCAGCCTCGACCGGGTGCGGTAGTTTCTCGTCGGGCGCCGCGTTGTGTTGGGCAGGGCTGCCGCCCCGCCACCCCGCTTGGGGAGCAAAGCTCCCCAAACCCCTCATTTTTTCGATACCATCATCGCGACGCTGCCCGGGTGTCCGCACGCCCCTCTCCCCGGCGCGAACTGGCACCATCGCCTCAATCGCTCGGTGCGATCCCCAAGCGTGTCGCGACTCCCCGGCCGGTTCGCACCAGGGCTAGCTCTTTGATATCGTGAATCATTGTGACCCCCACCCCGGCCCGTCGCCAAGGATGGCCCCTCCTCGTCCCGCAGGTTCGCGCCAATGCAACGATTTTCGCAATGAGCCCAATCTGTTATTTCAGGAGGAGTCGCCCCCACACGGGGGCGTGGATTGAAACGATCGCCTGCTGCGGTGTGAGCGTCTGGCGCACGTGTCGCCCCCACACGGGGGCGTGGATTGAAACTCGGTTGGAGGGAAGTACGCCAAGCGGTGGCAGGAGTCGCCCCCACACGGGGGCGTGGATTGAAACTGCTTCGAGGCCTGGGCGCAGGGCAAATGGACGTGGTCGCCCCCACACGGGGGCGTGGATTGAAACCGCCATGGCCGGTCGCCGTCCGACACCGACCCACCGTCGCCCCCACACGGGGGCGTGGATTGAAACCCACAGACGGATGCCGCCATTCAGCCCCGGCTCGTAGTCGCCCCCACACGGGGGCGTGGATTGAAACCGGCGACCTGCTGACCGTCTACACCCACATTTTGGCGTCGCCCCCACACGGGGGCGTGGATTGAAACGTCGATCCCGGGCAGGTATGGCTCACCGCCGAAGGTCGCCCCCACACGGGGGCGTGGATTGAAACTCCGCTCATCTCATCATGTCCTTTCTAACTGTCGGGTCGCCCCCACACGGGGGCGTGGATTGAAACCTCACAGCCGGGACGACGGCTGACATATCGTCACGTCGCCCCCACACGGGGGCGTGGATTGAAACATCGAAGGCTTCAGGCTCCCATCCGAGATCTTCGTCGCCCCCACACGGGGGCGTGGATTGAAACGGATGCTCGCCAGCCGCGCCCGGCGCAGGTCGTCGTCGCCCCCACACGGGGGCGTGGATTGAAACAACACCTACGGCCAAGCGACCTGGCAGGCGATGCGTCGCCCCCACACGGGGGCGTGGATTGAAACTCCGCCCCCTCGACCGCGCCTGGCTGGATCACGCCCGTCGCCCCCACACGGGGGCGTGGATTGAAACAGGGGCAGGCATATCGCCTTGCCGCTGAGTTCGGGGGTCGCCCCCACACGGGGGCGTGGATTGAAACGTCCACACCCGTCTTGACCGCAACCAGCGTTTCGGGTCGCCCCCACACGGGGGCGTGGATTGAAACTGCGGCGCTATGCGCGCTAAGCAGTAGGCCAAGGCCGTCGCCCCCACACGGGGGCGTGGATTGAAACGATCAGGCCCCGGGCGAGGCCGGCATAAAATTTCGTCGCCCCCACACGGGGGCGTGGATTGAAACCAGTCCGTCGCCGATGGCGGCACGGGCGAATGGGTCGCCCCCACACGGGGGCGTGGATTGAAACAATCGCTCTTTGGAGGGTGCAGTGAAGATAATTCCCGTCGCCCCCACACGGGGGCGTGGATTGAAACAGCGCGTGGCTGATCCGGATCTACCGCAAGGTCGCGTCGCCCCCACACGGGGGCGTGGATTGAAACGCTGGAAATAAACAGGCATCCGCTCCCCGCGAGGTCGCCCCCACACGGGGGCGTGGATTGAAACTCCCGTCCCATTGGTGGTGTTACGGGGGTAGATGGTCGCCCCCACACGGGGGCGTGGATTGAAACTTCAAACAGTTGGTCGCTGGGTCCGCCGTCAAGGCGTCGCCCCCACACGGGGGCGTGGATTGAAACCGCGACCTGCGCGACGGGGTCACGGCGCTGATGACGTCGCCCCCACACGGGGGCGTGGATTGAAACGTGCTGGGCAACGGCGTCAACGAGCCGCGCGGCCTGTCGCCCCCACACGGGGGCGTGGATTGAAACGACCACCATCGTCAAGGGCGCGGACGGCGGCGAGGTCGCCCCCACACGGGGGCGTGGATTGAAACGACGGCCAAGCCACCGCGATCAAGGCGCGCGACGTCGCCCCCATGCGGGGGCATGGATGGCCGGGCTTGACCCGGCCATTTCCGCACCAGTTCGGGGCGAGGCGCCAAGCGACATCCCGTCAGGCGTGGACCAAGCCCGCGCCTGACGGGAAGGAGCGCCGGCCCATCCGGGATGAACCATGAAAAATCAATGGGTTCCAAGGGCCTTGCGGCCCTTGGCGGGTGCGGGCGGAGCCCGCGTTTTTCCCTGGAAGGTTGACCAGACCCGGGAGGGGCTGTTATCAAGTCCGGGCTCTGGCGGAGCTGAACGGTCCGGCCGCACAACTACTTGCCCCGCGGGCGAGACGGGTTCTCGCCGGGGAGCGCGCCATGGTCCGACCAAACTCCGAGTCCGAACAGACCCTGTTTCTTCCGCTCGCGGCGGCCTATGACCGCTGGGCGCCGGGGTATGACGTCTATGACAACCCGCTGCTGTTCGCGGCCGGGCGGGTGATCGAGCGCTGGGCCGAAACCGTCGCCGGGGCGACGGTGGTCGAGTTCGGCTGCGGCACCGGGCGCAATCTGGCCCGGCTGGGGCAGGCCGGCGCGGCGCGGCTGATCGGCTGCGACCTGTCGGCGGGGATGCTGGCGCGGGCGCGGGCGCGCGGGGCGGGTCTGCTGCTGTTCCGCCACGACATCACCCAGCCGGCGCCGCTGGCCGGGGGGATCGCCGATCTGGTGCTGTTCTGTCTGGCGCTGGAGCATGTCGGCGACCTCGCCGCGCCGCTGGCCGAGGCCCGCCGGCTGCTGCGGCCGGGCGGGCGGGTCGTGGTGATCGAGATCCATCCCTTTCTGGCCCAGGGCGATGTCCAGGCTCATTTCCGTGACGGCGCGGTGGTGGTGCGGATGCCGACCTTCGCCCACCGTTTCGCCGATCACCTCAACGCCGCCGCCGCCGCCGGGCTGACCGTCGCCGCCTGCCGCGAATGGCGTCCCCGCGATTGCGACGGCGCGCCGCCGCCGAAGCTGTTCAAGCGCGGGCCGGACCAGCCGGTGCTGGTCGAGTTCACCCTGGCCGCGGCGGCGCCTTCATCGGGAGAGACAGGATGACCACCACCAACCAGCCGCGCCTGGGCTGCGGCGCCGCGATCCTCCACGACGGCCAGATCCTGCTGATCCAGCGCCGCCGCCCGCCCGAGGCCGGATGCTGGGGCCTGCCCGGCGGCAAGGTCGATTGGCTGGAGCCGGTGGCGGCGGCGGTGGCGCGCGAGATCGCGGAGGAACTGGGGCTGCGGCTCGGGCCGCTTTCGCTGCTCTGCGTGGTCGATCAGATCGACCCGGCCGGCGGCGAGCACTGGGTCGCGCCGGTCTATCGCGCCGACAGCTGGGAGGGCGAGCCCCGGCTGGTCGAGCCCGACAAGCACCAGGGCTTCGGCTGGTTCGGCCTCGACGCGCTGCCCGAGCCGCTGACCGTCGCCACCCGCGCCGCCGTCGCCGCCCTGGCCTGAGTCCGCCGGCCCGATTATACTGCCGCCGGGCCGGCCCCGGGACCTGCCGGCGGAGGACCCACGAGATCGACCAGCCGCATCCCCCCCTCAGCCGCAGCCTGCGCAACCGCCACATCCAGCTGATCGCGCTGGGCGGGGCGATCGGCACCGGGCTGTTCCTCGGCGTGGCCCAGACCATCCGCCTCGCCGGCCCGTCCGCCCTGCTCGGCTATGCCCTGGCCGGGGTGATCGCCTTCCTGATCATGCGCCAGTTGGGCGAGATGGTGGTCGAGGATCCCGGCGCCGGCTCGTTCGCCCAGTTCGCCCGCCGCCACTGGGGCGAATTCCCCGCCTTCGTCGCCGGCTGGAATTACTGGGCGCTGTACGTGCTGGTGGCGATGGCCGAGCTGTCGGCGGTCGGGCTCTATGTCCAGTATTGGTGGCCGGAGATCCCGTCCTGGGCCTCGGCGCTGGCCTTCTTCGTCCTGATCAACGCCATCAACCTGCTGCATGTCCGGCTGTTCGGCGAGATGGAATTCTGGTTCGCCCTGATCAAGGTCGCCGCGATCGTGGCGATGATCGGCTTCGGGCTGTGGCTGCTGCTGAGCGGCGGCGGCGGGCCGCAGGTGACGGTCAGCAACCTGTGGGCGCGCGGCGGGTTCTTTCCCCACGGCGCCACCGGGCTGGTGATGGCGATGGCGGCGATCATGTTCTCGTTCGGCGGTCTCGAACTGGTCGGCATCACCGCCGCCGAGGCGGCCGATCCCGCCACCGCGATTCCCCGCGCCACCAATCAGGTGATCTACCGCATCCTGCTGTTCTATGTCGGCGCGCTGGCGGTGCTGCTGTCGCTCTATCCCTGGACCGAGGTCCAGCAGGGCGGCAGCCCGTTCGTGATGATCTTCCACTCGCTTGATCAGAACTGGGTCGCCACCGCCCTCAACGTCATCGTGCTGACCGCCGCGCTGTCGGTCTACAACAGCTGCGTCTACTGCAACAGCCGCACCCTGCTCGGGCTGGCGGCGCAGGGGCAGGCGCCGCGCCGGCTGGCCCGGGTCAACCGGCGCGGCGTGCCGGTGGCGGCGCTGGCGGTGTCGGCCACCGCCACCGGACTGTGCGTGCTGGTCAATTACCTGCTGCCGGGGCGGGCGTTCGAGCTGCTGATGCTGCTGGTGGTGGCAGCGCTGGTGCTGAACTGGGGGATGATCAGCCTGACCCACCTCAAGTTCCGCGCCGCGATGGGCCGGGCCGGCACCCGCCCGGCCTTTCCCAGCCCGGCGGCGCCGCTGACCAATTACCTCTGCCTCGCCTTCATGGCCGGGGTGCTGGTGGTGCTGGCCCTCACCCCCGGGATGGCAACGGCGGTGCTGCTGCTGCCGCTGTGGCTCGGGCTGCTGGCCGGCGCCCACCACCTGTCGCGGCGCCGGGCGGGCTGACGCCGAGAGGCTCCGCCCCTCGGCATCCGGTCAGCGCGCCAGCACCTGGGCGGCTTCCTTGGTCTTGGCGAACAGCGTGCCGGCCTGGGCCACCGCCTCGGCGATGGCGCCGATATTGCCGCTGATCGCATCGACCTCCAGCGAGGCCTGCTGCATGGTCGAGGACATGTCGCGGGTCACCGCGCTTTGCTGCTCGACCGCGGCGGCGGTGCTGGCGACATGGTCGCGCACCTGCCCGATCGACTCGCCGATGCGGCCGAGGGCGCCGACCACCTCGTTGGCGATGCCCTGAACCCCTTCGATCTCGCCGGAGATCTGCTCGGTGGCGCGGGCGGCCTGGTTGGCGAGGTTCTTGACCTCGTTGGCGACGACGGCGAAGCCCTTGCCGGCCTCACCGGCCCGGGCGCTTTCGATGGTGGCGTTGAGGGCGAGCAGGTTGATCTGGCCGGCGATGGTCTGGATCAGGCCGACGATGCCGCCCATCGCCGCCGCCGCGTCGGACAGCCGCCGGGTCGCCTCGCCGGCCGAGCTGACCTGATCGACCGCGCCGTCGGTGGCGCCCTGCGACTTGGCCATGCTGGCGGCGATCTCGCGCACCGAGGCGGCCAGTTCCTCGGCGCTGGAGGCGATGGTCTGGACATTGGCCGAGGTCCGCCCCGCCGCCTGCCCGGCCTCGCCCGCCTGGGCCTTGCTCTGGTCGATCGCGCCGTCGATCTCGGCGAAATTGACGTCGATCAGCCGCTTGAGGTCGGTCAGCAGGCCGATCTGGCGGGTGATGTCGGTGGCGAACTTGACCACCTTGATCAGCTTGCCGTTGAGGTCGAAGATCGGGTTGTAGCTGGCCTCGATCCACACCACCTTGCCGCCCTGGCCGATCCGCTTGAACTGGCCCTGCTGGAACTCGCCGGCCCGCAGCCGCTCCCAGAACCGGCGGTACTCGGCGCCGTCATGCTCGGCCGGATCGACGAAGGTGGCATGCGGCCGGCCCCGGATCTCGTCGAGCCGGTAGCCCAGCAACTTGAGGAAATTGTCGTTGGCGGTGATCACCGTACCGTCGAGATTGAACTCGACCACCGCCTGCACCCGGCTGATCGCGGTGACCTTGCCGAGCAGGTCGGCATATTCATTCTTGGCGGTGGTGACGTCGCTGGCGTACTTGACCACCTTGACCACCTGCCCGCGCCGGTCGAGCACCGGGTTGTAGCTGGCCTCGATCCACACCTCGCGCCCGCCCTGGCCGATCCGCTTGAACTCGCCGCGCTGGAATTCGCCGGCCCGCAGCCGCTCCCAGAACCGGCGGTATTCGTCGCTGGCGCGGTAGGACGGCTCGACGAAGATCGCGTGGTTCTGGCCGACGATCTCGTCGAGGCGATAGCCCAGGGCCTTGAGAAAGTTGTCGTTGGCGCGGATCACGGTGCCGTCGGGCTGGAACTCGATCACCGCCAGCGATTTTTCCAGCGCCGCGACGATCGCTTCGGCCGCATTGGACTTGGGCTGCAAGAACGACACCGGCCCCTCCCCGTTTTCAGTTAAAAACAACCTCATATATGGGAATCATAGAACGATTTTTAATGAGAAAACGTTAAATTTTGCCCATTAAGGGCCCGGCGCCCGCCCGCCGCCAGCGCCGGACCAGCGGTCCGCCCAGCAGCGCCGCCCCGGCCGACAGCGCCGCCATCGCCAGAAACGCCGCGCCGCCCCAATGCTGGTAGAGCGGCCCGACCGCGATGGTCGCCAGCCCCGGCACCAGCCCGACCGCCACCGCCGCATAGATCCCCTGCGCCCGCACCGCCAGGGCCGGCGGCACCGCCCGTTGCAGGAAATGCATCGCCCCGAGGTGGGTACAGCCGAAGGTCGCCGCATGCAGTCCCTGCACCAGCGCCAGCCACAGCGGATCGGTGGTCAGCCCCAGCGTCAGCCAGCGCACCATTCCGCCCAGCCCGCCCAGCAGCAGCAGCCCGGCCGGGCCGAACCGGGCCACCGCCCGGTTGCTGAAGGCGAACAACAGGATCTCGGCCACCACCCCTTCCGACCACAGCAGGCCGATGGTGGCATCGTCCACCCCCGCCGCCCGCCAATGCAGGGTGCCGAAGGCGTAATAGACGGCGTGGGCGGCCTGGCTGAGCGCGGCCACCGCCAGGAACAGCCCGAACAGCGGCGAACGCAGCAGCGGCCCGAGCGGGGCCGGCGCCACGCTTTCCCGCCCCGCCACCCGGGCATCGGGCAGGAACAGGCAGCTCGCCACCACCATCAGCAGCAGCCCGAATTGAATCCAGGGCAGATCGGTCGGCGGCCGCCACGCCAGCAGCCCGCCCAGCAGGCTGGCCACCGCGATGAAGGACAGCGACCCCCACAGCCGCACCCGGCCGTAATCGAGCCGGTGGCGGGCGACCAGGGTCATCGCCAGCGAATCCCCCACCGGCATCAGCCCGTACAGCGGCACGAACAGCAGCACGGTGGCGACCAGAATCGGCCAGAAGCCGAACGCGGCGGGAAAGGCCAGCCCGGCCAGCGCCGCCGCCCCGGCCAGCAGCAGCATCGGCCGCCGCCGGTCGCCGCGCCGATCGACCCATACCCCCACCAGCGGCGTGGCGAACACCCGCACCAGCGACGGCACCGCGATCAGCCAGGCGATCTCGACCGGCCCCAGCCCGCGCGCCGCCAGCCATAACGGCCAATAGGGCAGTTGCAGCCCGATCACGCAGAACAGCGCGACGTAATACAGCGCCAGCCGGGGCGCCACCCCGACCGAACCCATCACCGAGGCAGCCGCCCGGGCACCAGCCCCCGCGCCGCCAGCGAGTCCGCCATCTCCGCCCCGGCCAGGAAGGCATACTCGACCGCGCGCTGGTCGGTCAGCCGCTCGCAGGCGCGCAGTTCGTCATCGACCTCGCCGGGATGGCACATCACCAGCGTCGCCGGCCCCGGCGCGGCGGTAAACCGCTCGAACAGCAGCCGATACGGCACCCGCCCGGTGAGATCATAAACGCCCCGGAACGAGCGATTATGCGCAATCCCCGCCGCCGCCAGCCGCCGCCGCAGCCCGATCCCGAGCAAACTGATCACCCCCGCCCGCACCGGATCCACCCCCCGGCCTAGAATGGCCGCCGGACTCTCCCAGCAGGAGCGCACCCACCCCCCCGGCCCCAGCCGCCGCGCCGCGAGGTCGAGGACAACGTCGCGCACGATCGGCAATTGGTGGACGTGATGATGGCCGTCGAGGAAATCCGGCTTGCGCCCCAGCGCCGCCTCGAAGGCGTCCACCTGACGCTCCAACTCGGCCGCGATCTCAACCCGGTCCAGCCGCCGCGCCAGCGCCAGCCCCATCAGCCGCCCCAACGCCGGAAACCGCCCCTCCGGCGCCAGACGCGGCAACGCCCCCAGCGGCGTATGGTCGGTCAGCGTCAGATGCAGCCCCAGATCGGCCTGCCCGGCCAGGGGTTTCAGAAGGTCAGCCTCGGCCGCCCAGTACGGCCCCGAGGTCATGCAGCCGGTGGCCTGAAGCCGCCCAGCCCCGATCAACGCCCGAATCGCCCGCCCCACCCCGGGGGCCAGGCCGTAATCGTCGGCGCAGAGAGTCAGCGAGGGAGTGGTCATGATGCCCCCAAGGATAGGAGCCCCCCCGCCCCCACGCCAGCCGAAAGAGAAAGGGTTTCAAAGGTCCCGAACAAAACGCGGGCTCCGCCCGCCCCCGCCAGGAGCCAGCGGCTCCTGGACCTGCTTCGGTTTGTCGGGTGTGGCCGGCGCCTCTCAGCTTGGGCGCTGGCGGGTCGGGAGAGGGCTGGTAATATCAAGGCATCATTGATTGCGTGGCTCTCAATGGGCTTCCGTTTCTATGGCAGGGTTGGGGCGGAAGCGGAAGGCGGGTTTCTGAGTTGATCCTGGAAAAGAGAACACTGACTGCGATGACTGCGCGGCGATCGCTCGCAACAATCAGAATAAAGAATCTATTCAAGAACATCTGGATTCGAAACAAAACCTTTAATGTCACGCTTCTGTTCAGTTGACAGTGTATTTCCGATATTAGACCTAAAAAGTTGCCATGCGACAACCTCAGTGCTGACATCGAAATCAGACGACATTTTTTCAATAAAAAACGCGACGGAATTATTTTTAAAATATCGCTCACAGATCCGGCGCGGAAAAAGAAATTCGGCAGCAAACGCTCTCGCCCGTTTTTCCACCCAGTCGTCGCTGTATCCGGAAATGACTTCGGCGAATGGGAGGGAATTTTCTAGGTCAAAAAGCAAATGGCATAACTCGTGAGCCAGAGCTGCCCGCTGTCCGCTTGATTTTCGATTGCGTGTACTTCCCGTATTTATGATAACGACGGGTCCATGCTCGCCACCCCAGCAGAGCATTGCGTCCACACCATCGTGAGACAGCCCTATATTGTGTACGGGCACCTGCCACCGGTCAAAAAGAGCCTTCGGGTCAGGATGTTTTTTTTCCTGCTGCGATAGCAGAATCCGTTCACGCGCCCACTCTGCCAACAATCGGCCTTCTTCAGCAGCGGATAGCTTGCTCGACAAATTATCCAGCTTGTTCATGGCCTCTGCTTGCAAGCAACGGAGGTTCTGCGATCGACATTTTGGGGTTTTGGCGACAATGGACAAGATTGTGGTTGCACTAACAGTTGATAGAGAGGCGCCATATGCCATCCGTGCAACGGCCATGAATACCGTATCTTGGATTTCTGGACTGTTGTCGTTAAGATTAACGCCCGCGTTTATATTGCTAAAGATTTCATCAAGGAAATCAACCGACGCCCCAGTCACCAAGCTGGCAAGTTCCAGAGAGAAGGGGCGCTTTTCCCTTTGTTCCCATTCCGCCAGCCGAAGTCGTGCTAGTTCGTCATCAATCTGCCTCAACCTTTCGGCGATTTTGTCACCAAGGTCATTCAAAAGAGAAATTACAGATAAATATTTTTCACGAATCAGAATCCCGTCTCCGGAAATCATCATATGATTTCCTTCACGCAACACAAAGACCGATGGAACCCATTTTCCTTCTAGGGCGCAGGCAAGGTCATGTCGATATTCAAAGGCAAATACATTTTCTTCCTCAGCCTCGACCTGAGTTTCGAGGATTGTTCCGCTTTTTTCCCCCAATTTCCAGCGCGTCTCCGCCTCACACCTCAACAGATGAGGCATCTTCGGTCTCAAGCCAACCGGATAGGTTTGCTCCATTTTCAGGAACACCCAGTTCTCCGCCAGAAACGCAAGTAGATCAACCCAATGCCAATGAACGTCGGCCCATACTTCTTTATCGCCAAGCCTCAGACTCGCATAACCTTCCGTCGCCTCAAAAGCGGTTCCCTCGGGGGCGGTATTTCTCCACTGGATGCTTAGGTCGAAGGTTGCCGTATACATTACGGATGATCCTTGAACCAAGCCTCGATCTCGGACAAGCAACCGCGCTCCTGAGCCCGCTCAAGAAGCTTTTCTTTTATGAGCTTGGGCATATCAGGCTTCCTTTGGTGTGTTCTAGGCCCCGGGCACGGAAAGCCATGATACGACTCCCCAGGCACGGTTTCGACAGCTTTATACACGGCGCCCTGATAGATGTTGAACACCCATTTCGGATGGGATTTCAGCCAACCCTGCGGCGAATAGGGGATACCATCGCGCAAAATTTTTTCCGCAATGTTGGTGTTGATCGTGCTTGGACAATTCCCCTCGGGATGATTATCTTTCTCATAGCTAAACCCAGGCTCGTTCTTTTTCCATTTATGCTTTATAGGGCGGCCATCAATATTAGCCTTTGGCTGGTAGCGACATCGCTTAAGATCGTAGTCCATGTTGATAAAGATACCATCAAGAATGTTGCATAGCAATCGCCACCTATCCCCAAGGGGCACCATCAAGGACCTCAGCAGACTACTTTTGGACGCAGGGAAAGCCGATCAGATTGACCATGATGGGCGCGAACAAGACCCCAGCGCCCAAGCTGAAAGGCACCAACCGCGCCCGACAATTGATGCAGGTCCAGGAGCCGCTGGCTCCTGGCGGGGGCGGGCGGAGCCCGCGTTTTTCTCCCCTTTTATACCCCCTCCCCTACCCTCTTAACGAGAGTCCGGCGGTCAACGCGGCGAGGGTGGCGACGAGGGCGGCGGCGGAGACCGGCTTATCGAGGGTCGCGTCGGCGCCGACGGCGCGGGCGGCGGTGCGGCGGTCGGGGCCGCCGGTGGTCAGCAGCACCATCGGCAAAGCGAGGCCGGCGCGGCGGCTGTGTTCGATCAAGGCGAGGCCGCCGCCTTCGAAATCGTCGTCACACAGCATCAGGTCCACGCGGCCGCTGGCGAGGGCGCGGCGGGCGGCGTCGGCGTGGGCGACCATCATCACCCTATCGCCCCGGACTCCGGCGCCCTGGAGGAAGGTCAGCAGGATCTCGCGCAGGGTGAGGTTGTCCTCGGCCAGCAGCAGGGTGAGTTGGCGCCAATCGGCCTCGGGGCCGGGCGGGGCGAACAGCGGCTCGGGGCCGACGGCGGCGAGGGCGGCGTCCTGGAGCACCAGCCAGGAGCGGTAGCCCATGTCCGAGCTACAGATATGGTCGATCAGCCAGCGATTGAGGAAGCCCAGGCTGTCGCGGGCGCCGGCGCGGTCCTGGTCGTAGCGGTGGCGCAGCGCGGCGAGGGAGGTGATGAAGCCCTGGTGGGTCTGGCGGTGGCGGGCGAACTGGGGGAAGCCGCAGGCCAGCATCAGCCGTTCCTCGCGGGCAAAATGGACCGCCGCGTAATCCTCGACTCCGCGCAGCACGCTGGCGACGGCGAGATATTCCTCGACGTCGCCGATGGCGCGGTTGAGGTGATTGATCAGGGTGATCAGGAAGCGGTGGTCGGCGTCGAGGCTGGGAACGCCGACGCTCATCATCTCGTTCCAGTGCAGCGACATTCCCGCCCCCCTTGGTATGCCGGCGGACGCCCGCCCCCTCCCCGGGGCGGGCGCCGTTCGGGTGGCCGTCAGCCTTCGCGGCGTTCGACCTGGCTGACGTCGCGCACCGCGCCGCGGGCGGCGCTGGTGGTCATCGCGGCATAGGCGCGCAGCGCGGGCGAGACGACGCGGTCGCGGCCGGCGGGCGACCAGGGGGCGAGGCCCCGGGCGGCGCGGCGGCGGGCGAGTTCGTCTTCCGGCACCACCAGGACGATGCGGCGGGCGGGGATGTCGATCTCGATCCGGTCGCCGGGTTCGACCAGCCCGATCAGGCCGCCTTCGGCCGCCTCGGGCGAGACGTGGCCGATCGACAGGCCCGAGGTGCCGCCGGAGAAGCGGCCGTCGGTGATCAGGGCGCATTCCTTGCCGAGGCCGACGCTTTTGAGATAGCTGGTCGGGTAGAGCATCTCCTGCATGCCGGGGCCGCCCTTGGGGCCTTCGTAGCGGACGATCACCACGTCGCCGGCATTGACGACGCCGCCGAGGATCTTGTCGACCGCCTCTTCCTGGCTGTCGCAGAGGACGGCCGGGCCGGCGAAGACCAGGGCCTTTTCATCGACGCCGGCGGTCTTGACGATGCAGCCTTCCTCGGCGAGGTTGCCGAACAGCACGGCGAGGCCGCCATCCTTGGAGAAGGCGTGCTCGGCCGAGCGGATCACCCCCTTGGCGCGGTCGGTGTCGAGCGCGGCGAAGCGGCGATCCTGGCCGAACGCCTTGGTGGTGCGGAAGCCGGCCGGGGCGGCGCGGTAGAAGGTCGCCACCGCCGGGTCGTTGGCGCGGGCGACGTCCCAGCGCTCGATCGCGGCGCCGAGGCTGGGGGCGTGGATGGTGGCGCAGTCGCGGGCGATCAGGCCGGCGCGGTCGAGTTCGCCGAGGATGCCGAAGATGCCGCCGGCGCGGTGCACGTCCTCGACATGGACGTCATGGACGTTGGGAGCGACCTTGCACAGGCAGGGGACGCGGCGGCTGAGGCGGTCGATGTCGGCCATGGTGAAGTCCACCCCGGCCTCGCGCGCGGCGGCCAGCAGGTGGAGCACGGTGTTGGTCGAGCCGCCCATCGCGATGTCCAGCGTCATGGCGTTTTCGAACGCCGCCTTGGTGGCGATGCCGCGCGGGGTGGCGGTGACGTCGTCCTGTTCGTACCAGCGGCGGGCCAGCTCGACGATGCGGCGGCCGGCCTCGCGGAACAGGCCGGCGCGGTCGGCGTGGGTGGCGATCAGGGTGCCGTTGCCGGGCAGGCCGAAGCCGAGCGCCTCCATCAGGCAGTTCATCGAGTTGGCGGTGAACATCCCCGAGCAGGAGCCGCAGGTCGGACAGGAATTGCGTTCGTATTCGAGCGCGACGTCGTCGGAGACGTTCTTGTCGGCGCCCTTGATCATCGCGTCGATCAGATCGACGGCGTGGGTCTGGCCCGCGACCTTGACCTTGCCGGCCTCCATCGGCCCGCCCGAGACGAAGATGGTCGGGATGTCGAGCCGCAGCGCGGCCATCAGCATGCCGGGGGTGATCTTGTCGCAGTTGGAGATGCACACCAGCGCGTCGGCGCAGTGGGCATTGACCATGTATTCGACCGAATCGGCGATCAGGTCGCGCGAGGGCAGCGAATAGAGCATGCCGCCATGGCCCATCGCGATGCCGTCATCGATGGCGATGGTGTTGAATTCCTTGGCGACGCCGCCGGCCTGCTCGATCTCGCGCGCCACCAGCTGGCCGAGGTCCTGAAGGTGGACATGGCCGGGGACGAACTGGGTGAAGGAATTGGCGACGGCGATGATCGGCTTGCCGAAATCGGCGTCGGTCATCCCGGTGGCGCGCCACAGGCCCCGGGCGCCCGACATGTTGCGGCCGTGGGTGGAAGTGCGCGAACGATAGGCAGGCATGACGGTTCGATCCTTTCAAGGTGCCACGGGGCGGCCCCGTGGAAAGTCTGGCCCCGATGGGTCAGGCGCGGAACTGTTCGGGCGACTCGATCCCCAGCCGGGCGGCCTCGGCGTCGAACGCCTCGCGGTAGAGCGGGAAGGCCCGGGTCTTGGTCACCGTCTCGCCGGTCTGGGCGTGGGTGTAGGTCTCGCGCGCCAGCAGCGGATGGGCGGCGCGGTTGGGACAGGCATCGCCCTCGGCGATCAGCGCCTTGATCTGCGCGGTCAGGCCGGCGACGTGGCAGGCATCGAGGTCGGCCTCGTGCAGCGCCTCGGCCAGTTCGATCTCCAGCTCCTCGATCCGCTGCCGCAGCGCCTCGTTTTCGGCGCGCAGCGCCTCGGTCTCACTCATCTCAACTCTCTCTCCTGTTGGCGGGCTGCCGCCCGCACCCGCTCGGGGAGCAAGCTCCCCGAACCCCTCCTTTTTTCGAAAACAAAGGGGGTCCGGGGCATCGCCCCGGCCGGGTGCGGGCGGGAGCCCGCGAATTATACGCCGGCCAGCGTGGCGATCTCGGCCAGGCTGGCGACGGTGGCGGCCGGGCCGGCCGGCAGGCGTTCGCGCGGGGCGCCGGCGCGGTTGACCCAGGCGACGCGGAAGCCGAACGCGGCGGCGCCGGCGGCATCCCAGCCATTGCCGGAGACGAAGCCGATCGCCGCGGGGGCGAGGCCGAAATGGGCCGGGGCCAGGGCGTAGACGTCGGGATGGGGCTTGTAGCGGCCGAC
The DNA here is from genome assembly GCF_042683125.1 of Phaeospirillum tilakii. Lineage (NCBI taxonomy): Bacteria > Pseudomonadati > Pseudomonadota > Alphaproteobacteria > Rhodospirillales > Rhodospirillaceae > Phaeospirillum > Phaeospirillum tilakii. Next base: position 2,685 of record NZ_JBHUIY010000010.1, on the reverse strand, counting down.
GCTTTCGACCGACAGCACCGCGTCGAGGCTGTCGCCCAGCCCGGCGCTGGCGATCGCCCCGGTCAGCATCGCGGGCGGGCCGTTGGACAGGATCGCGGTGGCGCGGCCGGCGGCGCGCAGCCGGCCGAGCAGCGCCACCGCGTCGGGATAGGGGCGCGGATGACGCCACGCTTCGAGCAGGGCGGCGCGCAAGGCGGGATCGTCGGCGCAGCCGAACGCCTCCAGCGCGTAATCGAGCGCGTCGGCGGTGAGCTGGAGGAAATCGGCGTGGCGGCCCATCAGGCTGCGCAGCCAGCTATATTCGAGCTGCTTGCGCCGGACCAGCTCGCCCAGCGCCCCGGCGCGGTCGCCCAGGCGCGGGCGGGCGGCGGCGACCAGATCGCCGACATCGAGCAGGGTGCCGAAGGCGTCGAACACCCACACCCGCACCCCGGAGAAGGGATTGGCGGCGGCGGCGGGGGGGGTCATGGCGTCGCCTGCGACACGCGGCGGTTCCACCGGCGCAGGTCGTCCTCAAGGCTGGCCTCGACCGGGCGGCCGAGACGGGCGCGGTAAACCGCGACGCTTTCCATCACCCGCTGAACGTAATTGCGGGTCTCGCCGAAGGGAATCATCTCGATCCAGTCCACCACGTCGATGTTGGGATCGCGCGGGTCGCCGTTTTCCTGGATCCAGCGCCGCACCCGGCCGGGGCCGGCATTGTAGGAGGCCAGCGCCAGCATGTAGGAGCCGTCGAAGCGGTCGATCAGCGATTTGAGATAGGCCGAGCCGAGCCGGATGTTGACGGCGGGATCGTCGAGCCGCTTCGGGCTGTAGGCGACATCCTCGCGCCGGGCCACCCGCTCGGCGGTTTCGGGCAACAGCTGCATCAGGCCGCGCGCGCCGGCGCGTGACACCACCTCGGGCATGAAGCCGCTTTCCTGGCGGATCAGCGCCAGCACCAGCGCCTTTTCGGCCGAGACGTCCTGGGCGGTGAAGCTGGGCAGCGGCCAGCCGGCGTCGAGCAGGGTGACGCCGTCGCGGTCGGAGCGGCGCGCCACCAGCAAGGCGAGGTCGTCGCGGCCGGCCTGCCGGGCCAGCCGGGCCACCAGCACCCGCTCGCCCGGGCTCTGGACGATGTCGTTGAGGCGGAGGAAGAACGGCCGCAGCAGATCATCCTCGTCGAGTGACAGCAGGATCCGCGCCGCCTGGACGGTGTCGCGCTGGCGGAAGCGGTCCAGATCCTCCTCGCTCGGCTGGGGATCCTCGGGCATCGCCCCGGTCGGCTCGCCGAGGCGGGCCGCCGCCAGTTGGCCGTAGAAGGTGGTGGGATAGCGGGCGGCGCGGGCGAACCACTCGCGGGCGCGGCCGTCGTTGAGGCTCTCGCAGCCGCGCCCGGCCCAATAGGCGGCGCGGGCGCGGGCGATCGGGTGGCTGGCCTGTTCCTCCAGCCGCAGGAAATGGCCGAGCGCCACCTCGCGGTCGTCGAGGAAGCGCAGGGCGATCCAGCCGGCGAGGAACTCGGCCTCGACATAGGGGGTGCCGCCCTCCAGCCCGTGCTCGGCGGCGGTCTGGTAGGCGCGCGACACCAACCCCTTCTGCAACGCGCGGCGGGCCAGGATCGCCCGCTCCTGCCACCACAGATCGGGGCGGACCTTGTTGCCGGCCGGGTGGGTCAGCAGCTCGATCGCCTCTTCGTCGCGGTCGTGGCTGCGGCGCCAGCGCACCCGCTCGTAGATCAGGCCGGGATCGTCGCGCAGATGGGCCGGCACCGCCGCCAGCAGCGGCTCGGGCGCCTCGTCGGCCTGAAGCCCGAGCCGGGCCTGGGCCACCGCGCGGGCGCCGGGCTCGACCCGGGGCAGCATCCGCCGCGCCGAGACGTCCTGGCGGTCCCACAGCAGCCGGTCGAGCCGGCGCCAGTGATCCTCCGGCCGCAGCAGATCGCCCAGCGCGGCGAGGAACTGGGTTTCCTGCTGCGGGCCGAAGCTCTGCTCGACCCAGGTGTCGCGGGCGACCCTGGCCGCCTTGTCGGCCTGACCGGCGGCGCGCAGGGCGCGGGCATAGGCCATGCCGCCATCGGCGCTCTGCGGCGGGTGGGAGTCGAACCAGGCGATCACCCTGGCGCGCGGCGTCGCGGCGGTGATCGCCGCCTCGGCCCGGCGGGTGATCGGCCCCAGCAGCGGCCAGTCGGGATTGGCGGCGACGAAGGCGGACAGTTGCTCGAAGCCGGCATCGGTGCCGCCCGAGCTGTAATCGATCCAGGTGACCAGACGGGCCAGCACCGGGTCATGGGCGGCGCGGGCCAGCCGCAGCGCCTCGTCAAGGCGGTCGTGCCGGGCCGCCGCCACCGCCTGACGGGCCGCGCCCGTCTCGGCGGCCGGGGCCGGGGACAGGGACAGCGCGGCGACCAGACCGGCGGCGATCAGCAAAGCGGCGGCGGGACGGTGGGTCACGGGCGGGCCTTGTTGCCAAAGGGTTTTACGGCTGCCGGCATTCTAAGGGGGCAACGGTTGCGCTTTCAAGCCGAACCGCCCACCGATTCGCATCGGGCCAACGGAAATAATATTGCCGAATGGTTAGGGCGCGTTGACATTCTGGGTTCCCATGGGCTGAAAAATCTGGTTCAAGGCTTCCTTTCGAGAAGGGGACTTGAATGAGCGAAGTTCGTCTGATCCTGAAGGATCACCAATGGGACCGGATGGCGCC